>JAXDOV010000078.1:0-17540 GCA_034668705.1 Sphingomonadales bacterium | reverse complement strand
TGAAATGCTTCTTGGCGGTGATGAAGCGGCCGTCGGGGCTCCAGCTCGGCTGGTTGAGGAGCCGGAAATCCTCCTTGGTGAGCTGGCGCTTGTCGGAGCCGTCGGCGTTCATGATCCAGATATTGTCACCGCCGCCGCGATCGGAGACGAAGGCGATGCGGCGGCTGTCGGGCGAGAAGCGCGGCTGCTGCTCATAGGCGAGGCCTTCGGCGATCCGGCGCGGCGTGCCGCCGGCGATCGGCATGGTGTAGATGTCGCCGAGCAGGTCGAAGGCGATCGTCCGCCCGTCCGGCGAGACGTCGACGTTCATCCAGCTGCCTTCGCCCGTGTCGATCCTGATCTGCCGCGTCGCCATGCCGGGCGGCGCGTTGACGTCCCATTTGGGCGGCTTCGCCTCGGCCTGCGCCGCCGGCGCCCGCGCCGCGGCCGGCGGCAGCGGGCCGGTCACCCTCTGCTCGGGGTTGATCACCTGATTCTCGGGCGCCTGCGTCTCCTGGACCGGCTTGTCCGGCGGCGGCGACTGACGCGTGGGGGTCTGTGCGTAAGCCGATGTGGTCGCCAGCAAGAAGGCGATCGCCACCGTCACCCGAGTGTTCATGATTTTCCTCCAGACACGCTTTTGCGCGCTTGATTAGGAGGGAAAAAGGGCGTCGTCACCGGGGAAGACGGGTGGCTAGGCTCGGGACAGCGGAAATTACAACCCTCTCCCTTGGACGGGAGAGGATACGAAGCCTTAGCGGCTCTGCCGCTTAGGCGGAGTTGGTGAGGGTGACACGGATGGAGAACAACCCCATGCGCTGTCACCCTCACCCAACTTCGCCTAGGCTCCTTCGTCGCCAAGGCTTCGTATCCATGCCGCGCTGGCTCGTCCCCCGGACGAGCCTTAGCCGCGCGGCATCCCCTCAAGGGAGAGGGTGAGTGCCTCAGTACCTGTAATGATCCGGCTTGAACGGGCCTTCGGTCGGCACGCCGATATAGGCGGCCTGCTTCTCGGTCAGCTTGGTCAGCTTCACGCCGAGCTTGTCGAGGTGGAGCGCGGCGACCTTCTCGTCGAGATGCTTGGGCAGGACGTAGACGTCCTTCTTGTACTGATCGGCCTTGGTCCAGAGCTCGATCTGGGCGAGCGTCTGGTTGGTGAAGCTGGCCGACATCACGAAGCTGGGATGGCCGGTGGCGTTGCCGAGGTTGACCAGGCGGCCCTTCGACAGGACGATGATCTTCTTGCCGTCGGGGAATTCGACCTCGTCGACCTGCGGCTTGATCTCGGTCCATTTCATGTTCTGAAGCGCGCCGATCTGGATTTCGCTGTCGAAATGGCCGATGTTGCAGACGATCGCCATGTTCTTCATCGCCCGCATGTGGTCGAGCGTGATGACGTCGGCATTGCCGGTGGCGGTGACGAAGATGTCGGCGCGAGTCACGGCCTCGTCCATCGTCACGACTTCATAGCCTTCCATCGCCGCCTGCAGCGCGCAGATCGGATCGACCTCGGTGACGAGGACGCGGGCGCCGCCGTTGCGAAGCGAAGCGGCCGAGCCCTTGCCGACGTCGCCGAAGCCGGCAACGGTCGCGACCTTGCCGGCGAGCATGACGTCGGTGCCGCGACGGATCGCATCGACCAGCGATTCCTTGCAGCCGTAGAGATTGTCGAACTTCGACTTGGTGACGCTGTCGTTGACGTTGATCGCCGGGAAGGGAAGCTTGCCCTGCTTCGACAGCCCGTAGAGGCGGTGGACGCCGGTCGTGGTCTCCTCGGAGACGCCGCGGATGTTCTGCACCGTCTTCGTCAGGAAGCCGGGCGAGAGCTGGATGCGGCGACGGACGACGCGCTGGAAGACCTCCTCCTCCTCATTGCCCGGCGCCGGGAATTCCTCGCCGGCCTCGATGCGCGCGCCCCAGAGCGCGAACATGGTCGCGTCGCCGCCGTCGTCGAGGATCATGTTGCAGGTCTCGCCGCTTCCCCAATCGAAGATGCGGTCGACATAATCCCAATATTCCTCGAGCGTCTCGCCCTTGACGGCGAAGACGGGCACGCCGCTGGCGGCGATGGCGGCGGCGGCATGGTCCTGGGTCGAGAAAATGTTGCACGAGGCCCAGCGGACCCGCGCGCCGAGCGCGGTCAAAGTCTCGATCAGCACCGCGGTCTGGATGGTCATGTGGAGCGAGCCGGTGATGCGGGCGCCGGTCAGCGGCTTCGCCCCGCCGAACTCCTCGCGCAGCGCCATCAGGCCCGGCATCTCGGTCTCGGCGATCTCGATTTCCTTGCGGCCGAAACCGGCGAGGCCGATGTCGCGGATCACATAATCGTCGAAGCGGGTCTCAGCCTGGGTCGCCACGAAAAGTCTCCTCAAAACGAATGAAGACCGCAGGCGGGGCCGGCGGTCGCGTGCGGCTTCCTCTAGCTGCGGCGACCGCCGGATGCAAATATAAAGATATCTTTATATGTGACTCTCAGGGGTGCTCGTCGCCCCTCTCCGGCACCGCAGCATCGCCTTCCGACGCCCGCGAATCGGATGCGGCGGCGAGGGCATGGTCCATCGCCGCGGCGAAGCTGATCGGGCAGGCGCCGCCGGGAAGGTCGGGCGCCGGCCCGAAGCGGTCGGCGATGTCGAGCAGCCTGCCGACGTCGCCCCCCGCGCCGGCGGCTTCCCGGGCCGCGGCGGCGGTGTCGCTGCAGACCTCGCCGTTGGTCGCGTCGCCGCCATAATGGTTGGCGAGGCCGGTCGCGAAACGGTCGTAATAAGTCGCGCCGTCCTTGCCGTAGACGCTGTCGAACTGCGCCTTGATCAGCCCGTTCGCGCCCTGCAGCGTATCGCGGTTCCGGCGGACGAAATCGTTATAATCGGTGAGCACGTCCATGCCCATCGCCCGGCAGCGGAGCGTCGCCACCATCAGCCGCGACTGAAGGTCCCGAACCTTCGCCGCCGCCGCCTGCCGCTGGTCCCAGCAGCCGATCGCCGCTCGGGCCGGCTGCGCCGCCAGCAAGGCGGCCGCGGTCGAGACGGCAAGCGCCGCCTTCAGGCCATATTTATCCATTGTCCCACTCCCAAATCACAAGGCCGTCGCGAATGACGGCCGAGGGAGAAGCTCCCACCTTGTGCTTTGCCGATAGTTAAGAAGCGCGATTAACCCGGCGCATCGTGTCTTTCAGGCCGTGCCGAAATCGGCGGCGAGCAGGCGGGGATCGATGCCGGCGCTCCTGAAGGCGGTCGCCCAGCGGGACTCGACGTCGCAATCGTAGAGCAGGGCTTCGCTTCCCGGCGTCGCGAACCAGCCGTTGCCGCACAATTCCTCTTCGAGCTGACCGGCGCCCCAGCCGGCATAGCCCAGAGCGGCGAGCCAGCGGCTCGGCCCCTTCCCCTCGGCGATGGCGCGCAGGATGTCGAGCGTCGCGCTCAGCGTCCAACGGTCGCCGACCTGGATGCTCTCGCTGCCGCCCCAGTCGGGCGAATGGAGGAGGAAGCCGCGCTGCGGCTCGACCGGGCCGCCGAGATGGATCGGCACGTCGGGGGCGACGCCGGGATCGATCTCGAGCTGCTTCAGCAGATCGTGGAACGTGATGCGCGGGACGATGCGGCCGAGGCCGATGCCGAGCGCGCCATTGTCGTCATGGACGCACATCGCGATCACCGCTTTCTCGAAGCGCGGATCGCCGATGCCCGGCATGGCGAGGAGCAATTGGCCGGAGAGGAATTTCGGTTCTTCCATCCCCTCCGGCTATAGGGCCGGAGCAAGGCCGCCGCTAGGCGGCGCGGCGCCTCAGCCCGTCGCCGCGAGGCGCTTCGTCGAGTTGCGCGGCGACGCTTTCGAATTGCGGCCGCAGCCGGTCGTTGAGCCGCCGGTAATTGTAGAAGGGCACGGACGGCCAGAGATGGTGGCCGAGATGGAGGTTCTGCCCGAGCAGCACCCGCGCCGCGAACGGCCAGTAGACGCGCGCCTTGCCGTAGCGGTCGGTCTTGTCGAACGGCACGTGCGGCAGCCACTGGAAGAAGACGTTGAGGAGGACGAGGCCGATCATCATCGGCAGCCAGTAGAGCAGGAAGGCGATCCTGAAATAGCCGAGCGCGATCGCGACCCAGAAGACGAGCTGGAGCGCCGTCACGGTGATCGCGTGGAGCCGCAATTCCGCCGGCTTCAGCCGCGCCTGCTTCAGCGTGTAGGCGGCGGCGGGAACCAGCCGGACGATCGGCAGCGGCAGCAGCAGCAGGGTGCGCAGATAGACGACGCGACCGACGCTCTTCCACAACGGCCCGTGGCAGAGATTGTAGTCCGGATCGCCGCCGGTGTTGGTGTGCTGGTGATGGAGGAGGTGGATCCGCCGCAGCGCGGGATAGCTGGTCATCATGTTGAGCGAGCCGAACCAGCCGAGCAATTGATGCACCCAGCCTTGCTCCGGGCGCCGCGCGACATTGCCGTGGATGCTCTCATGGACGAGGGTGTAATAGGCGAAATGAATGTAGCCGAGCGGCAGGATCACCAGCCAGAGCGGGAACCAGCCGGTGAGCGCGCCGGCGATCAACCCGCTTTGGGCCAGCGGCAGCAGCAGAGCGAGGCGCAGGGTCGGCCAGGCGATCGAAGGCGACAGATCCTGCGCCACCGCCCGCTCCTCCCGCATCGACATCGCCAGCATCTGCGCCCGTCCCTCGCCGCCGCCGCTCCCGACCGGAGGGCTCCACAATGGTTTCGCAAGGCTTTACCATAGGTTCGGCGCGAGAACAGCCTCCGGCATGCGCTCCTCGGCGGCGGCGGGCCGCCGTCGCAGGATGAGACAGTCGCACGCGCCGCCGTTACGGGCGCGAGGGCGCTAGGAGAGAGCGGCGGGACTTGCTAGAGCGCCGCCGAACCCGCGCGCAAGGAGCCCTCCCCATGACCATCCAAGTCGGCGACCGCCTGCCCAAGGCGACCTTCATCAAGGCGACGGCGGACGGGCCGCAGCCGGTCGACAGCGAGGATTATTTCCGCGGCCGCCGCATCGCCCTGTTCTCGGTGCCGGGCGCCTTCACGCCGACCTGCTCGGCGCGACACCTGCCCGGCTTCGTCGACAAGATCGACGAGCTGCGGGCGAAGGGCGTCGACGAGGTCGCCTGCACCGCCGTCAACGACGCCTTCGTCCTCCAGGCCTGGGCGAAGAGCGCCGGCGCCGAGGACAAGGTGACGATGCTCGCCGACGGCAACGGCGCCTTCGTCAAGGCGATCGGCCTCGACGCCGATTTCTCCAAATTCGCGATGGGGACGCGCGGCCAGCGCTTCTCGATGCTGGTCAATGACGGAATCGTCGAGCAGCTCAACGTCGAGGAGCCCGGCGCGTTCAACGTCAGCAGCGCGGATTATCTGCTCGAACGGCTGTAGCTGCGTTCTGCCGTCATCCCCGATCGAGCCCGGGATGACGGGGAACGGGATCGCACCCTTCGATTTCTCGCCCCCGCCGCCGCAACGCCCGCGCCCATGACGCGTTGACCGCGTTCAGACGGGGAGAGATCATGACCGACGAACCGAAAGTGCCGAAGGGCAAGGAAGGCAAGTCGGCGGCTTTGCGCCTGGCCGAGGAGATCCGGAGCCATCCTTATGCGGCGGCGGCCCTTGCCGGCGGCGCCGCGGCGCTAGCCGGCGGCGCCTTCGCCGGCGCCCGCGCGATCGCCCGCCGCAACGGCGCCTCCCCCGATCGGCCGGTCAACCCGATCATGCAGGCCGCGATCACCGCCTGCGAGGCCAAGGCGACGCCGAAGGACGGCTAAGCGGCCCCTCAGGCCGCCAGGAAATCGGCGATGGCGCGGCCGAACTCGGCCCTGGTGACCGCGCTCATATGGTTGCCGGGCACTTCGGCATAGCGGGCGTCGGGCAGGAGC
Source organism: Sphingomonadales bacterium (assembly GCA_034668705.1). Taxonomy (GTDB): domain Bacteria; phylum Pseudomonadota; class Alphaproteobacteria; order Sphingomonadales; family Sphingomonadaceae; genus Allosphingosinicella. The sequence continues at coordinate 11,694 of JAXDOV010000078.1, read as the reverse complement.
CTGGCCAGATCCTCGGCCGAGCCGTTATCCTTGTCCTCGGCGCCGGAAACGACGAGCGCCGGCATGGCGATCGCGCGCAGCTCGGCTTCGGTCGAATCGACGAAGCTGCCGAGGAGCGGCAGCAGCGCCTCGGGATCGCCGCCGGTCGTCTTGAGGAAGGCTTCCGCCAGCCATTCCGGCGAGCCGCGCCGGTGGGTGCCGAGCCCGGTGAGGATGTCGCGGAAATGCTGCGAGCGGCGGCCGGTTCGGAGCAGGCCGGTGAGGCCCATGCCGCCGATGACGAGCCGGCGCGGCGTCGCGCCCCGGATCGCCATCCGCACCGCAATGCGGGCGCCGAGCGAATAGCCGCCGAGATCGTAATCGGTGAGGCCGAGATGCGCGATCAGGGCGAGCCCGTCCTCGACCAGGATGTCGGGCGGATAGCAAGCGGAGTCGTGCGGCCTGGCGCTGTCGCCATGGGCGCGCAGGTCGGGCATGAGCAGGCGAAAGCCGCGCGAGGCGATTTCGGCGGCATGGCCGAACTTGATCCAGTTGGTTTGCGCGTCCGAGAACAGGCCGTGGAGGAGCAGCACCGGCCGCCCCTCGCCCAGCTCGTGCCAGGCCAGTCTGGCTCCGTCCGGGGCCGTGAAGAATCGGGTCGTCACCGGAGCGTCTGGCATGACGGCGGCCCTAGACCCCGATCGGTCGAGGTGGAAGCGCTTCGCGCTTGCACCGAAAGCATGAATCCGGATCTCCTCGAACGGTTGAAATCTCGCCGGAAGCGAGTCAGCGCGAGTCGCGGCTCAGGCGGCGACGGCGACCCGGCGCAGCCGTCGGACGACGCCGAACCAGACGAGGATCAGCGCGCTGAAGGCGAGCAAGGCGGCAAGGAGAAAGGCTCCGCCCGGCTGGCCGCGCTCGGCGCCGAAGGCGAGCGCCTGCGTCATCGCCAGCGGTCCGACGATCGCGGCAATGCTGGCGATGCTCGCCATTCCGCCCTGCAGCGCGCCTTGGTGCGAAGCGTCCGTCATTCGCGACAGCAAAGCGTTGAGCGACGGCCAGGCGAGGCCCTGGAGGGCGCTGGCGAAGATGATCAGATAGACGAACCCAGGCTGCCGCACGAAGACGTAGGCGAGGAAGCTCGCGCCGCCCACCAGCATGCCGATCACCACCGTCCGCTCCTCGCCGAAACGAGCGATGGCGCGACCGGTGACGAGCGCCTGGGCCAGCGCCATGCCGAGCCCCGCCGCGGCCAGCGACCAGCCGATCCTCGGAGCATCCCAGCCCAAAGCGAGCTCCGCCCAGAAGGCCCAGGTGGCGGGATAGACAATATGGCCGAGCTGCCAGAGCAAGGCGGCGGCGAGCAAAGGCGCCGCGCCGCCGGCATGGAGCAAGGGCCGGAACGAGCCGAGCACATTCGCCTGCCGCCAGTCGAACGACCGCCGCTGCTCGGGCGGCAGCGTCTCCGGCAAGGCAAGCGCGATCCACAAAGCATTGAGGCCGGCGAGGCCGGCGGCGGCCATGAACGGCGCGCGCGTCCCAAAGGCGGCGAGAAGGCCGCCGAGAGCCGGACCGAGGATGAAGCCGAGCCCGAAGGCGGCGCCCATCAGGCCGAAGACTCCGCCCCTCTTCTCCGGCGCCGTCACATCCGCCAGCACCGCATTGGCGGGCGTGTAGGAAGCGCCGGCGATGCCTGCGATGAAGCGGCCGACGAACAGCCACCCGATCGTGGGCGCCGCCGCCATCAGCCCGTAATCGAGCGAAAAGGCGATCATCGAGAAGAGCAGCACCGGACGGCGCCCGAAACGGTCGCCGAGATTGCCGAGCACCGGCCCGGCGAAGAATTGGGCGCCCGCATAAGCGACGAGCATGTAACCGGCGATCCGCGTCGCCTGCGGCACGGTCACATGAGCGAGGTGGACGATCAGGCCCGGCAGCACCGGCAGGACGATGCCGAAGCCGATCGCGTCGACGAGCAGCGCAACCAGCACGATCGGCACGGCACGATGATGGAATCTCATGTCCCCCTCCCCTGCCCCCCGGCCGCTCAGTCGGGGACCTTGCCCACCGCCGCGATCCAGCGTTTCACCAACGGATCATACTGGTCGCTTCGGTCTTCCGGCAGCCCTTCGGTGTCGAGCCAGGCGCGGTGGATGCTCTCGGCGCCGAAATGGCGCCGCGGCACGAAACGCGACGGATCGTCGAAGGAGGCCACGGTCAGATCCATATTCTCGCTGTCGGGATAGGCGAAGCCGAGCGAGGTGCCGCAGTCGCGGCAATAAGGCCGCCGCGCGATCGGCGAGGAAACGTACCAGGCCGGCTCGCCTTGCCAGGTCACCTCCGCCTTCTTCACATTCCTGAACGCGATCGAGACGCTGCCGGTGGCGCGCTGGCACATCCGGCAATGGCAGAGATAAGCATCGTCGGTCTCGACCCGCGCCGTGTAGCGCACCCGTCCGCAGGCGCAGCCGCCGGTCATCTCACCGCTCAACTCATCGGGCATGAAATACCTCCCGGCCCTCGATTACCGTCAGCGATCAGGCCGCCTTCTTCAGATGCTTGCGGCCGAGCAATTCGGCGATCTGGACGGCGTTGAGAGCGGCGCCCTTCCTGAGATTGTCGGAGACGCACCAGAGGCTGAGGCCGTTCTCCACCGTCGGATCCTCGCGGACGCGGCTGACATAGGTCGCATATTCGCCGACCGCCTCGACCGGGGTGACGTAACCGCCCGGCTCGCGCTTGTCGACGAGCATGATGCCGGGCGCCTCGCGGAGGATGTCCTGCGCTTCCTTCGCCGAAATCTCGCGCTCGAACTCGATGTTGATCGATTCCGAATGGCCGACGAAGACCGGCACGCGGACGCAGGTCGCGGTCACCTTGATCTTCGGATCGAGGATCTTCTTGGTCTCGACCACCATCTTCCATTCCTCCTTGGTCGAGCCGTCGTCGAGGAAGACGTCGATCTGGGGGATGACGTTGAAGGCGATCTGCTTGGGGAAGAAGCTCGGCTCGCTGGAATCGCCGACGAAGATGTTGCGGCTCTGCTCGAACAATTCGTCCATCCCCTGCTTGCCGGCGCCGGAAACCGACTGATAGGTCGAGACGACGACGCGGCGGATGCCGGCGGCGTCGTGGAGCGGCTTCAGCGCCACCACCATCTGGGCGGTGGAGCAGTTCGGGTTGGCGATGATGTTCTTCTTCCGATAGCCTTCGATCGCCTCCGCATTCACCTCCGGCACGATCAGCGGCACGTCCGGATCCATGCGGAAATAGGAGCTGTTGTCGATCACGATGCAGCCGGCGGCGGCGGCCTTCGGCCCATATTCCTTCGCCGGGCCGGAGCCGGCGGCGAAGAGGGCGATGTCCCAGCCCGAAAAGTCGAAATGCTCGACGTTGCGGACCTTGAGCTCGCGGCTCGAATCGCCGAAATCGACGAGGTCGCCGGTCGAGCGGGCCGACGCGACGGCGGCGACCTCGTCGGCCGGGAATTGGCGCTCGGCGAGGATGTTGAGCATCTCGCGCCCGACAGTGCCGGTCGCGCCGACGACGACCACCCGGTAACCCATGTCTCTTCTCCGCTGGTGCTGCCGCGCCACTCTCGCAAGCGGCGCGCGGACGCGATATGGCGCGTGGGAGCGGAGGGGGCAAGATGAAGCGGCCGGGAATGATCGTGATCGCGGTCCTGCTGCTGCTGATCGGCGCCTTGGCGCTGAAGGGGGAGATGACGGCGGCGCCCGCGCTCGTGCCCGCTGCGCCCGGCAAGTTCGACACCGCGCGGGCGCTGGCGCGGCTGGGCCGCGTGCTCGGCGATCAGAGACCGCATCCGGTCGATACCGCGAACGGCGATGCGGTGCGCGGACGGCTGATCGCCGAGCTGCGCGCGATCGGGCTCAGCCCGCGCGTCACCGAGGCCTGGGCGTGCAACGGCGCGCCCAAATCGCGCGGCATCGGCTGCGCCAAGGTCCGCAACGTGGTCGCGAGCATCGGCCCGGCGCGGGGGCCGCATCTGCTTCTCGCCTCCCATTACGATTCGACGCCGAACGGCCCCGGCGCCGCCGATGACGGCATCGGCGTCGCGTCGATGCTCGAAATCGCCTCGCTGATGAAGCAAGGCAGGCCGGCCCGGCCGGTCGATTTCCTGTTCGACGAAGGCGAGGAAGCGGGGCTGCTCGGCGCCAAGGCCTTTCTCGGGCAGGATCCGCTGGCGCCGCACGTCGACAGCCTGATCAACATCGAGGCGCGCGGCGTGACCGGCCCGGCGATCATGTTCGAGACGAGCCGGCCGAACGGCGCCGCTCTCGAACTCTATCGGCGCGCGGCGGCGCGGCCGGTGGCGAATTCGATGACGACCGATTTCTACCGGCTGATCCCCAACGCGACCGACGTCACCGTCTTCGCCGCGCGGCCATGGACGATCCTCAACTACGCGATCATCGGCAACGAGACGCGCTATCACAGCCCGGGCGACCGTCTCGACGCGCTCGATCCACGCAGCGTCGGCCATATGGGCAGCGAGGCGCTGGCGGCAGCGGAAGCCCTGGCACAGCGCCCGCCGGCCCGGACCGACGGCGAATTCGTCTATGCCGATCTGGTCGGCCGCACCCTGTTCGTCCTGCCCAAGGCGGCGGGAATGGCGTTGTTCGGCGCGCTGCTGCTCGCCTTCGCCTGGCTGGGCTGGAGGCGCCGCGCTGGCCTCGGCCGCGCCGCCGGCGCCGTGGCGGCGGCGCTCGCCGGCAGCGGCATCCTGGTCTTCGCCCTGCAATGGGCTATCGGCCTGCTCCGCCCCGGCCTCTACTGGCGCGCGCATCCGGAGCTGATCGCCCTTGCCGTCGACCTGACCGCGCTCGCGGCCTCCGCGGCGGCCCTGGCCCGGATCGCGCGGCCGCTGGCGCGCGACCGGCTGCGCACCGCCTTCTGGCTCCTCTTCCTGCTGCTGAACCTCCTCATCGTCGCGGTCGCGCCGGGCAGCGTCGCCTTCGCCTTGCTGCCGCCTTTGCCGATGCTGCTCGGCGCGGCGCTGGAGCGGCGCTTCGCCGGCGCGGAGACGGCGGGCGCGCTCGCCGGCTGGGCGCTGCTCTTCCTGCTCTGGGCGCCGCTCCTCCACCTCAGCGAGGTTCTGCTCGATTTCCCGATCGCCGGGATCTTCGCCCTGATTTCGGCTCTGCTCGTGCTGCCGGTGCTGATCGAGCTGAAGCCGTTCGCCGCCCGTGTCCCGGCGCGGTTGGTGCCGGCCGCGCTCGGCGCGGCGGCGCTGGCCGGCTGGATCGCCGTCGCGCTGGCGCCGGCTTATTCCGCCGACCGCAAGCAGGGCTTCCGGATCGAATATGGCTGGGACCAAAGGACGCGGAAGGGCCAGTGGCTGATCGCCGGGGACGGCGCTCCCCTGCCCCGCAATTTCCCCGATGCGGCGGCGTTCCGCAAGAGCGTGGAAGTGCCTTGGTCGAGCGCCGGGCGCCGCGCCGCTCCCGCGCCGTCGCTGCCGCTGGCGCCGCCCCGACTGGAGAAGGTCGCCGAGCGACCGGTGGCGGGCGGCGGCCGACTGATCACGCTCCGGCTCGCGAGCGGCGGCTCGGATCAAATGGTGCTTCGCGGCGAGCCCGAATCCGGTCTGCGCGGAGTGCGGATCGCCGGCTCCGCCGCCCGCTTCGGCGCCGGCAGGAAGACGGATCCCTTCTTCATCCGCTGCGCCGGCCGAAGCTGCGACGGCGCTACGATCGAGCTGCTGACGGCGCGGCCGGGGCCGCTGGACCTGACTCTGATCGGTATCCGCTTCGGCCTCCCCGCCGCCGCCGCGCCGCTCGTCGCCGCGCGCCCCGTGACGGCGCAGCCGCAATACAGCCCCGATTCCAGCCTCGTCGTGGATCGCCTGCGCCTTTAGCGTCTCCCGCGGTCCGGCCCGATGTGGTATGTGGCGTGCGAGAGGAGAGCGCCCATGGCCGTCTCGCCCGCCGCTCCGACGGCGACTCGACGCCCCGTAGCACCCCCGGTCCGGCGGATCGGTGCCGAGGATCTCCGCTTCGCCCTCGCCGAAGGATGGCGCGATTTCCTGGCGATGCGCGGCGACCTGCTGTTCGTCGCCCTCATCTACCCGATCATCGGCCTGGTCGCCGCCTCGGTCGCGCTCGGCGGCCCGCTGATCCCGCTCTTCTTCCCGATCGCCGCCGGCATCGGGCTGCTCGGGCCGCTGGCGGCGCTCGGCTTTTACGAGCTCGCCCGCCGCCGCGAGGAGGGGCGGGATTCGGGCTGGAGCCATTTCCTCGACGTGCGCAAGCGGCCAGCTTTTGCCGACATGCTCGGCATCGGCGCCATCCTGCTCGGGCTGTTCGCCTTGTGGGTGGCGGCGGCGGGCGCGCTTTACGTCCTGTTCTGGGGGCCGGTCTCGCCGCCCTCGCTGGGCGCCTTCCTGACGCGCCTGTTCACGACGCGCGAGGGCTGGGAGCTGATCCTCGTCGGCAATCTGCTGGGCGCCGCGTTCGGCGTGGCGGTGCTCGCGCTGAGCGTCGTGTCGCTGCCGATGCTGGTCGATCGGGACAGCGACGCGGGCACCGCGATGCGGACCTCGGTCGCCGCCTTCGAAGCCAATGCGGGGATGATGATCCGCTGGGGCCTGATCGTCGCGGCCCTGCTCGTCCTGGGCTCGATCCCGGCCTTTGTCGGCCTCGCCATCGTCCTGCCCTGGCTCGGCTACGCGACCTGGCACCTCTACACGCGGCTGGTCGACCGCACCCATGCCTGAGCCCGCAGCTTAGGGTCCGGCCCGCCGGCGGTCCGGACCCTAAGGCCGGTTCTTCACAATCCGGTCGAGGAAGTTGGTGATCGTCGTCCAGACATGGGTCTGCGGCCCCTCGCCGGCGATGGCGTGGGTGGCGCCGGGATAGACCATCAGCTCGAACGGATGCTTCTCGCGCTGCAGCCTGGCGATCAGCGAGGTGGTGTTCTCGAACACGACATTGTCGTCCGACATGCCGTGGACGATCAGCAGGGGATCGGCGATGCGGCCCGCCTCGTCGAGCGCGTCGGAGCTGCGATAGGGCGCCGCGTCGACCGCCGGATTGCCGAGATAGCGCTCGGTGTAGAAGGTGTCGTACAGCTCCCATCGCGTCACCGGCGCCACCGCGACGCCGGCCGCGAAGCTGTGGGGCGGCGCCTTTTCGAGCAGCTTCAGCGTCATGTAGCCGCCATAGGACCAGCCCATCACCGCGATCTTCGAAGGGTCGACGAAGGCCTGCCGCTTCAGCCAATCGACGCCGGCGAGCTGGTCCGCGACCTCGGCCGCGCCCGTCGCGTGATAAATTGCGTTCTCGAACTTCGTGCCGCGGCGGTTGGTGCCGCGATTGTCGAGGCTGAAGACGATCCAGCCGCGGTCGACCAAGGCCTGCTGGAGCGGCAGGTCGCGATACCAGGCGCGGCTGACCAGCGCGCCATGGGGGCCGCCATAGACGTTGACGAAGACCGGATAGCGCTTCCCCGGGACGAGCGGCGGCGACAGCATGCGATAGTGGAGCGCGGAGCCGTCGGGGCCGCGGACCGTGCCGAAGACCGGCGACACATGGCTGTCGAGATAGGGGGCATAGGGATGGGAGGCGTCGAGACGATTCTCCTCGACCCAGGCGAGGCGGCGGCCCTGCGCGTCGGCGAGATAGGTCTGGTTCGGCTGGGCCGGATTCGAGCGGGTGATCAAGGCGCGGGCGGCGGCCTTGTCCATCACCGCCGCATTCCACCAGCCGGCTTCGGTGACCCGCACCGGCCGGGACGGCTTGTCGTACCGGACCCAGTAGAGCTGCTGCTCCAGCACCGTCTCGGCGGTGCCGGTGAAGTAGATGCGATGGGCTTTCTCGTCGACGCCGGCCACGTCCTGCACCGCCCAGTCGCCGCTGGTGAGCCGGGTCCATTTCCCCGCCTTCCAGCGGTAGAGATGGGAGAAGCCCGAACGCTCCGACGACCAGATCAGGCCGCCGTCCTTCAACGGCTTCAGATTGCCGGTGAGGTTGATCCAGGTCGGCGAGGTCTCGCTGAACAGGAGGGTCGAGCGGCCGGTGGCGGGATCGACCCGCAGCACGTCCAGCTTCTTCTGGTCGCGGCTCATCCGCTGGACCAGCAGGCTCCCGCCGTCCGCTGCCCAGTCGACGCGGGTCAAATAGACGTCGGGGTCGCCGCCCAGATCCGCCTTCACTCTCGATGCGCCGTCCGAGCTCATCAGATAGAGGTCGACGATCGCGTTGCGGGTGCCGGCGGCCGGGTAGCGCTGCTCGACCAGCTTCGTCCCCTCGGCGCCGATCGCGGCGCGGGTGACGATCGCGACCGGGCTCTCGTCGACCCGGGAGATGGCGACCCAGCGGTCGTCGGGGGACCACCAATAGCCGGTATGGCGGTCCATCTCCTCCTGGGCGACGAACTCGGCCGCGCCCCAGCTCAGGGTGCCGCCGCCGTTGCTGGTGAGGGCGCGCTCCTGCCCCGTCGCGGCGTCCATCACGTAGAAATTCTGGTCGCGCAGATAGGAGAGGTAGCGGCCGGTCTCCGACACCTTCGGGTCGATCTCGGTCGCCTTGGTGTCGGTCAGGCGGCGGACATTGCCGTCGAGCGTCGCCAGGTAGAGGTCGCCGTCGATCGGCACGAGGATCGAGCGGCCGTCCGGCGCCCATTCATAATCGGTGATGCCTCTGGTGCCGGCGATGCGCAGCCGCTCGCGGCGCATCTTCTCCTCCTCCGAGACGTCGCCGCCGCTGCCGATCTTCTTCGAATCGACCAGCATCCGCTCCTGGCCGGTGGCGGCGTCGATCGCCCAGAGATCGTAGCGCTCCTTCTCCTCCGCGCGGTTGCGCAGCAGGGTGACCAGCCGCCCGTCCGGCGACAGCTTGGGCAGGCGTGGCGCCGGCCCGCTCAGCGCCGGGCTCTGGAAGACCCGCTCGAGCGCGAGGTCGCGCGCCGCGGCCGGCGCCGCGGCGGCGGTGAGAATGAGGAGGGAGAGAAGGACTTTTTTCATGGCGGCGCACCCTAGAGGCGGCCGCGCAAAAGAAAAGGCGGGGAGAGCATCGCCCTCCCCGCCTCCTTTGTCGTCATGCGGAACCGATCAGCCTTCGGCGGTCTCGGTCTCCGGCGTCGCCGTTGCGGCGGCGGCCTGGCTTTCCTTGACCGGCCGCGTGTCGCGGCGCTCGGCGATGCGGGCGGCCTTGCCGGTGCGGCCGCGCAGATAATAGAGCTTGGCGCGGCGGACGGCGCCGCGGCGGACGACCTCGATCGACTCAACGTTCGGCGAGTAGAGCGGGAAGACGCGCTCGACGCCCTCGCCGAAGCTGATCTTGCGCACCGTGAAGGAGGAGCCGAGGCCCCGATTGGCGCGGGCGATGCAGACGCCCTCGAAATTCTGGATGCGGGTGCGGTCGCCCTCGACCACCTTGACGCCGACCCGGAGCGTGTCGCCCGGGCGGAATTCGGGAATGGGGCGGCCCTGGGTAAGGCTTTCGATCTGCTCGGCCTCGAGCTGCTGGATCAGGTTCATGTCTCGTCGCTCTCTTGTCCATGCTGCGCGCCAGAGGGCGGTGGCCTTCGTGCGTCCCCGTGACGCTCGACCAGGTCCGGCCGCCTTGACCGTGTATCCGCCCGGGCGCGCTCGGCGCGCCACGCGGCGATTTTCGCATGATCCCCCGATCGCAGCACTTCAGGGATCCTGCGCCCTTCCCATTCGACAGGTCGGGTATAATGCGGATATTCGAGAAGGCCGCTTTCGAAGCTCTCTTCCTCTCCGCTGGAGGCCGCGCCCATTACCCCGGGGAGCAGCCGAACGCAAGCATCGAGGAGGGCCAAAGCCGCCGGCTCGCCGCCCGACAGCACATAGTCGCCGACCGAGACCGGAATGACCGGCCGCGCCTCGAACAATCTTTCGTCCATCCCCTCGAAACGGCCGCAGAGGATCGACACGCCGGGCCCGCCCGCGAGCGCCCGCACCAGGTCCTGGTCGAGCAGCCTGCCCCGCGGCGTCATCGCCAGCATCGGCACTTCCGGCCGCCTCGCCAGCACATGGTCGGCGGCCGCGGCGAGGACGTCCGCCCGCATCACCATCCCCGCCCCGCCCCCCGCCGGCGTGTCGTCGACCGAGCGGTGCCTGTCGGCGGCGAAGTCGCGGATCTGTACCGTCTCGAGCGACCAGATCTCCTCCCCCAGCGCTCGGCCGGCGAGGCTTAACCCCAGCGGGCCCGGAAACATTTCCGGGTAGAGGGTGAGGACAGTGGCGGCCCAAGTCATCACCGCGTCCAATTCTCGACATGAAGGCCTTCAACGTCGGCATAGTCCCGCCGGTTGTTCGTGACGAGCGTGAGGCCCAGCGCAAGCGCGTGCGCTGCGATCAGGCGATCGAACGTCCCGCGACGAAATGGGATTTGCCGATAGCGCAGCGCCGCGCGCGCGTCGAAAGGAAGCACCGGCACGACCTGGAACAGCGCTTCGGCACCCACAAGCAGGCGCGGGTCGTCCGTCGGCCGGCCGCGCATGACCTCGGCATAAGCTATTGCCGACGTCACCGCCGAGCCAGGCTCGCATTCGCCCAGCCGCCGTGCCGCCGCGCTCCCCGCGTCGGCCAATACGTAAATGCAGACGTTGGAATCGAGGAGGTAGGCCGGCTCAGCCACGCTTGAGGAGCTTTCCTTCCCAATCGAGCTCCCGCGGCTCCATGATGCGCTCCTCGGGGGTCAGAGGCTTGAGCCACGGCATCGAACCCGCAATTCCAGTAAGATCGATCTTCTTCGGCTCCGCCTGGACGGGCTCGATGATGTAGCGTCCGCGTTCCTCGCGCACGGTCATCTCCACCCCGGGGGGGACGCCGAGCGTCCTGGGCAGGCGCACGGCGACCGAATTGCCGGACTTGAAGGTCTTCGTCGTCTTCATCGCGTCGCGTATATACGCTGCGTATATACATCGCTCAAGCGGAACCCGGAGGGCCGACAAGCGCTCGGCTGCCGATGAGCGACATCTGCTACGACTGCCTGGTGATCGGCGGCGGCCCGGCCGGGCTGACCGCCGCCATCTATCTCGCCCGCTTCCACCTCTCGCTGAAGGTCGTCGATGCGGGCAACAGCCGGGCGAGCCTGATCCCCTGCACCCGCAACCATGCCGGCTATCCCGACGGTATCTCGGGGGCGCAGCTGATCGCATCGATGAAGGAGCAGGCGCAGAAATACGGCGCCTCGATCGTCGCCGGCCGGGTGACGCGGATCGACCCGATCGACGGTGGCTTCCGCGCCGAATGGGGCGAAGGCTCGGTGGTCGCGCGCAAGGTGCTGCTCGCGACCGGAGTCACCAACCGCCGGCCGCCGATGGACGAGACGCTGCACGACGAGGCGCTGGCGCGCGGCCTCATCCGCTATTGCCCGATCTGCGACGGCTATGAGGTCACCGACAGGAAGATCGGCGTGATCGGCAGCGGCGGCCACGGCGTCGCCGAGGCGATCTTCCTGCGCGGCTTCACCGCGGACGTCACCCTGATCGCCCCCGACAAGGCGCATGATCTGGCGGCCGGGGACGTCGAGATGCTCCGGCGCTACGGGATCGAGACGGTGGACGGGCCCTGCCAGGCGGTGGCGGCGCATGACGATTGCATCGTCGTCGACACGGCGGAGGGCCATTACACGTTCGACAGCGTCTATCCGGCGCTCGGCTCCGACACCCATGTCGAGCTGGCGCTGCAGCTCGGCGCCGAGCTGGTGGATGGGGCGCTGGTGG
>JAXDOV010000077.1:0-16253 GCA_034668705.1 Sphingomonadales bacterium | reverse complement strand
CCCGCCTCCGGCCGGGTCGGCCGTCCTTCGCGGTTCATGCTCATGCCAGCGCCTCCTCGAGCGAAACGGCCAGGGCTTCGACATCCTCCTCGCTGCTCGTCTCGGTGACGGCGACCACCAGCCCCCGTTCCAGCGCTTCGGCGTCCGGATAGAGGCGGCCGAGCGAGACACCGCCGAGCACGCCGCGTTCCGCCATCGTCCGCACCACCGGCCGCGCCTCGACCGGCAGGCGCAAGGTGAATTCGTTGAAGAACGCCTCGTTCACCAGCTCCACCCCCGGCACCCGCGCCAGCCGGTCCGCCGCGGCGGCGGCGCGGTCATGGTTGATGCGGGCCAGCCGCCGCAGCCCCGTCTCGCCGAGCAGGGTCATGTGGATGGTGAAGGCGAGCGCGCAGAGGCCGCTGTTCGTGCAGATGTTCGACGTCGCCTTCTCGCGTCGGATATGCTGCTCGCGGGTCGAGAGGGTGAGGACGAAGCCGCGCCGCCCCTCCGCGTCCACCGTCTCGCCGGCGAGCCGCCCCGGCATCTGTCGGACATATTTGTCGCGGGTCGCGAACAGGCCGACATAAGGCCCGCCGAAATTGAGGCCGACGCCGATCGACTGGCCTTCGCCGACGACGATGTCCGCGCCCATCTCGCCGGGCGAGCGAAGGAGTCCGAGCGCCACGGGTTCGGTCACCACGGCGATCAGCAACGCGCCGGCCTGGTGGGCGCGCTCGGCCAGCTCGGACAGGTCGCCGATGCGGCCGAGGATGTCGGGATATTGGACGACGACGCAGCTCGTCTCGCCGTCGATGGCGTCGAGCAGAGCCGCCGCGTCGGTCTCGGGCGCGAGCGCCGGCAGCGCCGTCGCCAGCCGGTCGCCGGTGAAGCGCGCCATCGTCCTGGCGACCGAGAGATAATGGGGGTGGAGCCCGGCGGAGAGGATCGCCTTGGCGCGCCGGGTGATCCGCCGCGCCATGCCGATCGCCTCCCAGCAGGCGGTCGAGCCGTCATACATGGAGGCGTTGGCGACGTCGCAGCCGTAGAGCCGGGCGACCTGAGTCTGGAATTCGAACAGGGCCTGGAGCGTCCCCTGGGCGATTTCGGGCTGATAGGGCGTGTAGCTGGTCAGGAACTCGCCGCGCTGGATCAGATGGTCGACGCTGGCCGGGATATGGTGGCGATAGGCGCCGCAGCCGAGGAAAAAGGGCACCTCGCCGGCGACCAGGTTGCGCCGCGCCATCGCCGAGAGCTGGCGCTCGACCGAGAGTTCGCTGGCATGATCGGGCAGGCCGTGGATGGCGCCGTCGAGCCGCGCCGCCTCGGGCACGTCGACGAACAGATCCTCGACGGAAGCCGCGCCGATCGCCCGCAGCATGTCCTGCCGGTCGGCCTCGGCGAGGGGAAGGTAACGCATCATTGGCTCCGTCATTCTTCGGGCTTGCGCATGGTGAAGCGGAGCCGGACATAATCGGCGACCCAGCTGCCGTCCTCCTGCTGGAGGCGCGGCTGCAGCCGCCGCTCGACCGCCTCGGCAATCTCCTCGCGCGCTTCCACCGGGACCTGGGCGACGTCGAGCCAGCCGGCGCGGAAGGTCTTGATCCAGCCGGCGACGCCCGAAGGAAGCGGCGTCGGCCGCGGGATCAGCTGCGCGTTGATCCCGGTGAAGCCGGCGCAGGCGTAGAGGCGGACGAACTCCTCGATCGTCGGATACCATTGCGGATCCTCGGCCGGCAGCGGATAGCCGCGCGCGCTCAGTTCCTCGCGGATGCCGCCGCGGAGCGCGGCGATATTGCCCTCCCCGCCCATCTCGCCGACGAAGCGGCCGCCCGGCTTCAGCACCGAATGGACGCCGGAGGCGACGGCGTCGGGATCCAGCATCCAGTGCAGGGCCGCATTAGAGAAAGCGGCGTCGAACTGGCCGAAGCGAACCCCCTGGCTGTCGAGATCGAGCGCCTGGGCGTCGGCGACGAACGCGTCGACGCCGCGCGCGCGGGCCGCCTCGACCATGTCGGGCGAGGCGTCGAGGCCGATCACCCGCGCCCCCGAAGCCGCGATCCGCTCGGTCAGGACGCCGTCGCCGCAGCCGATGTCGAGAATCAGCTCCCCCGGCTGCGGGGCGAGCAATTCGAGCGCGGCGGCGCCGAGGGCGGGCACGAAGCCGGCATTGGCGGCATAATCGGTCGGCGACCATGACGAGGAGGAATTGACGCTCACATGTGACTCCTTCGGCATTCCTGCCCCGTGGCCCGCCTCACTGGCTGTCGCAGAAGCTCTTATAGGCCGCTTCGTCCATCAGCCCCTCCAGCTCGCCGGGATCGGCGAGGCGGAGGCGGAAGAACCAGCCCTCCCCCTCCGGGTCGCTATTGGCCAGCGAGGGCTCGTCGACCAGCGCCTGATTGGCTTCGACGACCTCGCCGCCGATCGGCGAATAGACGTCGGAAGCCGCCTTCACCGATTCGACCACGGCCGCCTCGCCGCCCTTCGTCACCTGCCGCCCGGCCTCGGGCAGCTCGACATAGACGACGTCGCCGAGCTGGCCCTGGGCGAAATCGGTGATGCCGACAATGGCCTGGTCGCCGTCGACCCGGACCCACTCATGCTCCCTGGTATAATAGACCGTCATCAGGCGGCTCCCTTGCGGTGGTAGCGATGGGGGACGAAGGGCATCTTCACGACCTTCGCCCGGAACAGCTTGCCGCGCTGGGCGAGGGTCACTTCGCGCCCCTCCTCCGCGGCGGCGGCCGGCACATAGGCCATGGCGATCGGCGCCTCGAGGCAGGGCGAGAAGCCGCCGCTGGTCACCTTGCCGACTTCGCTGCCTTCGGCATCGACCACCATCGCGCCTTCGCGCACCGGCTGGCGGCCTTCGACGGCGAGGCCGACGCGGCGGCGGACCGGACCGCGCTCGATCTCGGCGATGATCCTCTCCCAGCCGGCGAAGCCGCCCTCGGCGCGCCGGCGCTTCGAGACGGCGAAGCCGAGATCGGCCTCGATCGGGGTGGTGCCGCGGTCGAGATCGTGGCCGTAGAGCGGCAGGCCCGCCTCGAGCCGGAGCGAATCGCGGGCACCGAGGCCGATCGGCCGGACCTCGGGCTGGGCCGCGATCAGCTCCGCGACTTCGGCCGCGCGCGTGCCGGGAAGCGAGATTTCGAAGCCGTCCTCGCCGGTATAGCCGGAGCGGCTGATCCAGACATTCGCGCCGGCGAGCGGGAAGGCGCCGCCGGTCATGAAGCCGAGAGCCTCGACGCCCGGCGCGAAGCGCGACAGCACGTCGACCGCCTTCGGCCCCTGGAGGGCGAGCAGGGCCTGCTCCTTCATATGATCGATAACGACGCCGCCCGGCAGCCGCTCCGTCATGTCCTCGATATCGCCGTGCTTGGTGGCGCCGTTGACGACGACGTAGAAATGGTCGCCGCGGCGGGTCGCCATCAGATCGTCGATGATGCCGCCGTCGGCCGCGAGCAGCAGCGAGTAGCGCAGCCGGCCTTCCCTGAGGATGGAAAGGTCGGCGGGGAGCAGCTTTTCGAGGCTCTTCTCGGCTTCGGCGCCGGTGACGATCAGCTGGCCCATATGGCTGACGTCGAACAGGCCGGCCGAGGCCCGTGTCCAGCGATGCTCAGTGATGATGCCTTCATATTGGATCGGCATCCGGTAGCCGGCGAACGGCACCATCCGGGCGCCGCGGGCGACATGCCAGTCGTCGAGGGGAAGGAGGCGGTCGGGTTCGTCGCTCATGTCCAGACTCCGGGGCATCGCGACGGATGTCCGGACGCAGGTCCGCCCACCGCCGCCGATCGACCCCCTCTGTCCGCTGGACCTGAGAGCTTTCCCCGCCACAGCCCCGGATCAAGTCCGGGCGACGGCGGGTTACCCCTTCGGTGGTCCGCCACAGCCTCGGCGGCGGCGGACGCTTTCCAGAGTGTCTATGCGCACGCGGTCCCTGCTGCCTGAGAGATTCCGGGGCGGTTGCTCCTTCGGCGGCGGAGGGTGAAACCCCCCGCACTCTCCCGCGTGCGCACCGGTCCGGAGACCGGCGACGCCGCCGCTCTGAAGCCTCGCTGCCGCAGAGTCAACGCGTCGCGTTATAGGCGAGCTGGTCCCTGGTGAGCTGGAAGCCGACCAGCACTTCGAACGAGGCGGCGCGCACCGCGTCGCGGACCCGCGGATCGGACAGGGGATCGACGGCGGCGTCGGCGTCGCCGGCCTTGCGCTCGCGCGTCACCAGCTGGCGGACGTCGTCGGGAAGCGTCACCGCCGCCCGCTGCACCTGGCTCGTCGCGGAAGCGGCGGATTGCGCCCTGATCTGCCCGTCGGCGAAGTGGAGGCCGACCCGGCTGACGCTCTTGGTGACGACGTTGGTGCTGCCCTGCACCACCACCGCGAAATAAGGCAGGACCACGTCGCGGGCGCCGCGGGCGTCGCGGCGCTGCGCCAGGACGTCGAAGGTGACGCTGGTGGCGATGACATTGCCGGTCTCGTCGCAGGTCGAGCGCAGGTTGGTGATGGTCGCGACGACGTCGATCGCATTGGCGTCGCGGCTGGTCTCCGGGTTGAACAGGGTCACGTCGCCGGTCGCGGCCGGAATCGCGACCGCCGGGCAGGCGGAACGGTTGACGATGACGCCGGTGTCGGTGACTTGGCCCACGGTGCTGCAGCCGGCGGCAATGACGGGAATCAGCGCGGCAAAAGCCGCCTTGTACTTGGACACGAAAACAGCACCTCACGCTCATGGAAGGAAAGCGCGCGGATCATAGGAACCGGGTAGCGCCGAAGCAAGGCGGGAGAAGATCGTGGGCGGACGCGGTAGGCCCGCCGATTCGGCCGCGTCCGGGGGACGCGACGGGCCGGTCGATTCGGCCGCGTCCGGTGGACCCAATTGGCCCAGCGATTTGGCCGCGTCCGGTGGACGCGGCAGCCGGTTCATCGTAGAGGCCCGCCATGGCGACATCCTTGCCTCCCCTCACCCTGCGGATCGCGGCGCCGCGCGGCTTTTGCGCCGGCGTCGACCGCGCGATCCGCATCGTCGAGCTGGCGCTCGAGCGGTCGGGAGCGCCGGTTTATGTCCGTCACGAGATCGTCCACAACCGCTTCGTCGTCGACAGCCTCAAGGCGAAAGGTGCGGTGTTCGTCGCCGAGCTGGACGAAGTGCCGGACGGCGCGCCGGTCGTCTTCTCGGCCCATGGCGTCCCCAAGGCGATCCCCGCCATGGCCGAGGAGCGCGGCCTCGACTATCTCGACGCCACCTGCCCGCTCGTCTCCAAGGTCCATCGCCAGGCGGAGCGGCTGGTCGAGCGGGGCGCGCATATCCTCTTCGTCGGCCATGCCGGCCATCCGGAGGTGATCGGCACGTTCGGCCAGGTGCCGGAGGGCCGGATGACCCTGATCGAGACCGCCGGCGACGCCGAGATCGTGCAGCCGCCGCAAGGCGCCGAGCTCGCCTACCTCACCCAGACCACGCTCTCGGTCGACGACACGGCCGACATCATCCGGATACTCGAGCGGCGCTTCCCGGGGATTCGCGGGCCCCGCGGCGAGGACATCTGCTACGCGACCTCGAACCGGCAGGCGGCGGCGAAGGAGATCGCCCGGCTCAGCGACGCGGTGCTGGTGATCGGCGCGCCGAACAGCTCCAATTCGGTCCGCCTCGTCGAGGTGGCCGAGCGCGAGGGGGCGCGGGCGCGGCTGATCGGCCGCGCCGCCGACCTCGATCTCGCCTGGCTGGACGGCGTCCGCACGCTCGGCATCACCGCCGGCGCCTCCGCGCCCGAATTGCTGGTGCGCGAGCTGGTCGACTTCCTCGCCGGCCATTTCGAGGTGACCGAGGTCGAGAGCGACGGCATCGTCGAGCGGATGGTGTTCAAGCTGCCGCGCGGGCTGGAAGCCGCCTGATTCCGGGCCGCCCGACCTTGGCTTCAGTCGAAATCTTCACCGACGGCGCCTGCAAGGGCAATCCGGGCCCGGGCGGCTGGGGCGCGATCATCCGCTCCGGCGCCCATGAAAAGGAGCTGTCGGGCGGCGAGCCGCTCACCACCAACAACAGGATGGAGCTGCTCGCCGCGATCCGCGCCCTGGAGGCGCTGAAGCGCCCCTGCGAAATCGTTCTCCATACCGACAGCATCTATGTCCGCGACGGCATCACCAAATGGATTTTCGGCTGGCAGAAGAACGGCTGGCGGACGGCCGACCGGAAGCCGGTCAAGAATGCCGAATTATGGCAGGAGCTGCTCGCCGCCGCCGCGCCGCACCGGATCGACTGGCGCTGGGTGAAGGGCCATAGCGGCCATGCCGAAAACGACCGCGCCGACCAGCTGGCCTGCGACGCCGCCAATCAGTTCGTGAAACGGCCGGGGCGGTAGGGCTCCGGGTCGATGCCGGCGACGGCGGCGTCCGGCGCCTTTCCCAGCAGCAATGCGGCGGCCAGCTTCGCCGCGGCGGGCGCGGTCTGGATGCCGAAGCCGCCCTGCCCGACGAACCAGAAGAAATCGGCGCGGCCGGGCGCGAAGCCGTAGACCGGCAGCCGGTCGGGCGCGAAGCTCCTCAGCCCCGCCCAGCGCCGCTCGACCCTTTCCACCCGCCAGTCGACCGCCTCTTCGAGACGGGCGATGGCGAGGGCGACGTCATACTCCTCCGGCGCGCAATCGCACGGAGCGGAGGGCGTCTCGTCATGCGGGCTGAGCCACAGCCGGCCGCCGGCTTCAGGCTTGAAGTAGAAGCGGCCAAGCGCATCGACGATCAGAGGCAGATCGGGCGGCACCGGCGGCGCCACCCGCAGCTGGGCGAGGGTGCGGCGGTAGGGCTGGATGCCGAGCGGCGCGATGCCCGCCGCCGCGGCGACGGGATCGGCCCAGGCGCCCGCGGCGTCGACGAGGATGCCGGCTTCGAAGGCGCCGGAATCGGTGGCCAGCGACCAGCCGCCTCTCCCCGCTTCGGCTCCCGTCAGGCGCGCGCCGGTGACGAGGCGGGCGCCTTGGCGGCGGGCGGCAGCGAGATAGAAAGCGTGCAGCGCCGCGACGTCGATGTCCATGCAGCTCGGCTCGAGCAGCCCCTGGTTCCAGCCGGGACGAAGGCCGGGGATGCGCGCCGCCAGCGCCGTCCCGGCCAGCGGCTCCAGCGTGACGCCGCCGGCGAATTCGTCCCGCATCCGCGCCAAGGCCGCCTCGCCGGCCGCGTCAGCGGCGATATGGAGGCCCTGGCGCGGCTTCAGATAACCGCCGTCGCGCAGGAACGGCCCGGAGGCGGTGGTCAGCGGCTGGATCAGGGCGCCGCCATAAGTCTCGGACCAGAAGGCGGCGGAGCGGCCGGTCGCGTGATAGCCGGGCTGGTCCTCCGCCTCGAGCAGCAGGACGGAGGCCTCGCCCGCAATTTCGGCGGCGAGGCTGGCGCCGGCCATGCCCGCGCCGACGATGGCGATGTCCGCCTTGCCGCTCATCCGGCGCGGGCGTCGAAAAAGGCGTCGATCCGCGCCAGCGCCGCCAGGCGGATTGGGTCCGCCTCGCGCAGGATTTCATGGCCGGCCTCCGCCAGCATGACCAATTCCGCCTTCGGGATCAGCGCCGCCGCCTCACGGATCGCGGCCGGGCTGACCAGCCGGTCGCGATCGGTGCCGAGCAGCAGCACCGGAAGCGCGACCGCGCGCAGGCGCGCCGGAGTCAGCCGGTCGCAGGAGGCGAAAGCGGCGCGCAGCCAGCCCCAGCTCGGCGCGCCGAGATTGTAGCCGGGCTCCTTGCGCCACCACCATAATTCGTCCTCATAGCGCTCCGGGCAGCCGGTGAGGATCGACTGGCGAAAGGAGCCGGCGGGAGTTGGCACCGCCGAGTGCTGCCACGCCGGGTGGCTGGCGAGGCCGACGGCGCTCATCGCCGTCGCCGTCCAGGCGGCCGCCCAAGCCGGCAGCGCGCCGCTGTTGATCCGGATCATCGGCGCCACCAGCACCGCCGCGTCGAGGCCGGGCTTCCGCTCCGCCAAGGTGCGCAGCAGGAGGTGCCCGCCCATCGAATGGCCGATCGCGACATGGGGCTCGGGCGTCCGCGAGCGCCAGTCGTCGATCAGGGCCGCCAGATCGTCGACCAGCGGATCGAAGCTGTCGACATGGCCGCCGACGATCTTGCCGCGCGAGCCGCCCTGGCCGCGCCAGTCCAAGGCGGTGACGTCCCAGCCGCGCTCCTGCCAATGCGCGTCCGCCTCCAGATATTTCTCGATGAAGTCGCCGCGGCCGCCGGCGAAGAGCAGGCTGCCGCGGACCGTCCGCCCCGCCTCCTGCGGCCAGCGGAGAAGGCGATAGGGCCAGTTATCGGGCGCGGCCCAGGTGGAGAAGGCGGCGGCGGCCGGAACGGAGCGGCGATCGAAGGGCGTGAAAGGCATTGGCGCCGGTTACGGTTTTGAAAGTAACTAAGTCTAGTGGCGGAAAGCATGAATGGGGGGTTCGCCACGATCCTTGTCGTCCTGCTCGCCTGCGGCCTCGTCGCGGGCGCCGTCTGCGATTGGCGCAGCCGGACCATTCCCAACTGGCTGAATGCGGCGATCGCGCTGGGCGCGATCCCCTTCTGGTGGGCGAGCGCCCTGCTCTTCTGGCCGGACATTCCCTTGCATGTCGGCGTCGCGCTCGGCGTCTTCGCCATCTTCGCCCTGGCCTTCCAGCTCGGGATGATGGGCGGCGGCGACGTCAAGATGGTCGCGGCGGTCGCCTTGTGGCTGCCGCCGCTGGCGGTGCTGCAGCTGCTGGTGATCATGTCGCTGGCCGGCGGCCTGCTGACCGTGGCGATGCTGGTCCCGCACCGCATGCGCAAGACGGCCGGCCAGCCCGAGATTCCCTACGGAATTGCCATCGCTTTCGCCGGTATGTGGCTGATTAGCGAACGGTTTCTTAACCAATTTGTCTGATGTGTGAACCTGCTTTTCGGAAAGCGGCCTAGGAGGCGACTGGCGTCATGGATGTGAAAAAGCTCATGCTGCTGATTGGCGCGCTCGTCGTCGCGGCGGTGACCGCGGTGATGGCGAAGAACATGTTCAGCGGAGCCAGCGCTCCGTCTGCGCAGGCGACGCCGATGATCCAGCAGGCGAACGGGCCGGAAGTGCTCGTCGCCATGCGCGCCCTTCCCGTCGGCACGATCATCGACGCCGAGGCGCTGCACTATCAGCGCTGGCCCGAGGCGCTCACCCAGCCCGCTTATTACATCAAGGGCCAGACGCCGGCCGGCCCGGGCGACCTGATCGGCACCGTCGTCCGCAACGAGATCAGCGCCGGCCAGCCGATCACCCAGGGCTCCCTGATCAAGCCGGGCGAGCGGGGCTTCCTCGCCGCCGCGCTCGGGCCGGGGATGCGCGCCATCACCGTCCCGGTTTCCGCCACCAGCGGCGTCGCCGGCTTCATCTTCCCCGGCGACCGGGTGGACATCGTCCTCAACCAGGAAGTGGGCGGCGGCGAAGGCCCTCCCCTCAAGGCCTCCGAAACGATTATCCACAATATCCGCGTGCTCGCCACCGACCAGCGGATGAGCGCCCAGGGTCCCGACGGCAAGGCGGAGGTCAGGAACTTCTCCACCGTCACCCTCGAGGCGACGCCGAAGATCGCCGAGAAGATCGCGGTGGCGCAGACGATCGGCCAGATGTCGCTGTCGCTGCGCTCGATCGCCGACAACAATGCCGATCTGGAGCGGGCGATCGCGACCGGTGACGTCAAGGTGCCCGCGGGGATCGACCCCAAGGCCAAAGGCGAGCGTCAATTGCTGATCGCGATCGCCAACCAGCCGATCGACACCAGCCCGACCTACACGCTCGGCAACGAAGTCTCGCGCTTCCAGCGCTCGACCGTTCCGTCCAAAACTCCGGCCCGTGCGGCCGGCGCTGCCTCCGGCCCCTCCGGCGGCGCGTCGAACCCAATTCCGCAGGGTCCGGGCGTCCGCGTCGCACGCGGCAACATAATCACCTTCGTTCCGGTGGGAGCCAAGTAAGATGACCACGTCGATCCTGAACCGCTTTGCGCTGGGCACCGCGATGGCGGCGATCCTCGCCGCGAGCGTCGCCGCGGCCCCGGCCGCCGCTCTGGCCGCGCCCTACGGCCCCGCCCCGATCCGCGCCTCGACCGACCTCACCTTGTCGGTGGGAACCGGCGAGATGGTGCGGCTCGCGGCCCCGATCAGCGACCTGTTCGTCGCCGACGAGAAGGTGGCCGACGTCCAGGTGCGCTCGTCGAACCAGATCTACGTGTTCGGCAAGGGCCCCGGAATCACCACCGTCTTCGCGACCGACCGTACCGGCCGGACCGTCTATTCCGCCAACGTCCATGTCGGCTCGAACATCGCCGATGTCGGCGGCGTGCTGCGGGCGGCGATGCCGGAGAACCAGATCCAGACCCAGACCTTCAACGGCATGGTCATCCTCACCGGAACCGTCGCCAGCCCGGCCGATGTCGAGCAGGCCGCAAGCATCGTCCAGAGCGTGGTCGGTCCCGACGTCAAGGTGATCAGCCGCCTCAGGACGGCGACGCCGCTCCAGGTCATGCTGCAGGTCAAGATCGCCGAGGTCAACCGCTCGCTGGTCAGGCAGATCGGCGTCAATCTGGCATCGGCCGACAAGACCGGCGGCTTCCAGTTCGGCATCGGCCAGGGCCGCGGCTTCTCCCCCCAGTACACGCCGGGCGGGGCGCTGTTCACCGGAACCGCGTCGTCGGCCGGCACGACCACGGCGAGCCCGAGCAACATCGGCTCGAGCCTGTTCGGCGCGGGCAAGCTGTTCGGCCTCAACATCCTCGGCGCGCTCGATCTCGCCGAGAATGACGGCCGTTCGCATACGCTGGCCGAGCCGACCCTCACCGCTCTCTCCGGCGAGACGGCGAGCTTCCTCGCCGGCGGCGAGTTTCCGATCGCGACCAGCAACGGCCTCAGCGGCACCGCGGTCGAATATAAGCAATATGGCGTCAGCCTCGCTTTCACGCCGACGGTGCTCGAAGGCGGCCGCATCGCGATGCGCGTCCGCCCCGAGGTCTCGCAGCTCAGCGACCAGGGTGCGATCACCCTGGCCGGCCTCAAGATCCCGGCGCTGACGACGCGGCGGACGGAGACGACGGTCGAGCTCGGCTCCGGCCAGAGCTTCATGATCGCCGGCCTGCTCAGCAATTCGAGCGCCAACACCACCAACAAGGCGCCGTTCCTGGGCAGCCTCCCGATCATCGGCGCCCTGTTCAAGTCGAACAGCTTCCAGCGCAACGAGACGGAGCTGGTGATCGTCGTCACCCCCTATCTCGTCCGCCCGGTCAACGCGTCCGACATCGCGCTGCCGACCGACGGCTATCGCGCGCCCGGCACGATGGAGAGGGTCTTCCTCGGCACGGCCGAGCACCGCACCGGCGAGCCGCGGCCCCGCCCGACCGTCGCTCCGGCGCAGCAGTCGGGCCCGGCCATCGGCGCGGCCGACCCCGCTTTGCCCGTCCCCGCCCCGGCCAGGCGGCCGGAGCAGCAGGCTGCGATCAAGCCGCAGCAGACCTCCGCCGCTCCGGGCTTCAGCTTCTGACGCCGTGACCGATCGAAAGGATTTTCGCACCATGGCACGCAATATTCTCGCCAGCCTGATCGTGATCGGAGCCGCTCTTTCGGCTTCGGCGGCCGACGCGCGTCACCGTTCCGCACCGACCAATTGGGGCCTCAATTCGAACAACCAGCCCGTCGTGCAGCGGTCCGACTACGTGCTCGAGCTGCCGGATCAGGGGCCCGGCCTCTCGGTCGCCGACCGGGCGCGGCTCCGTGCCTGGTTCACCTCGCTCGGCCTCGGTTACGGCGACCGCGTCTGGCTCGAATCCGCCTATGGCAACGATCACGCTCGCGCCGACGTCGCCCGCGTGGCGGCCGAATACGGGCTGCTGGTGAGCGACGGCGTGCCGGTCGTCGCGGGCATGGTCCAGCCGGGCTTCCTTCGCGTCATCGTCAGCCGCAGCGTCGCCCGGGTGCCGGGCTGTCCCTTCGCCGACGAGCATCAGGGCCCGAGCGCGACCTCGACCAATTACGGCTGCTCGGTCAATTCGAACCTGGCGGCGATGATCGCCGACCCGAACGACCTCGTCCTCGGCCAGGCCGGCAGCGCCGCCGGCGACCCGGCGACGGCCGCCAAGGCGATCAAGGTCTATCGCGACGCCAAGCCGACCGGGTCGAACGGCCTGACCAACGCCAGCTCCAGGAGCTCCAACTGATGAACGCGCCCCTGAACAGCCGGGCCGCCGCCCTGCGTGACCCCTTTTCCGCCTTCGTCGCCGACGAGGCGACGGCCGAGATCCTGCGGCCGATCGTCGTCGAGCACGGCTGGGCGCCGGAGAAGGTCAACAAGGGCGGCCTGAGGAATGCGGTGCAGACCCTGTCGGTCTCCGCCAGCCCGGCGATCCTGTTCGTCGATTTGTCCGAATCCGCTGACCCGCTGAGCGACATCAACGCGCTCGCCGAGGTCTGCGAGCCGGGCACGGTGGTGATCGCCGCCGGCCAGGTCAACGACGTGCGGCTCTACCGCGACCTGCTCGCTTCCGGGCTCCAGGACTATCTGCTGAAGCCGTTCACGCCCGAGCAGCTGCGCGACACCTTCGCCCATGCCCAGCTCACCATTTCCGGACCGCGCCTGGCCGAATCCGGCTCCGAGCGGCCGCATGTCATGGTCGGCGTGATCGGCGTGCGCGGCGGCGTCGGCGCCTCGACGATCGCCACCTCGCTCGCCTGGCTGCTCGGCGACAAGGCCGGCCGCTCGACCGCTTTGCTCGACCTCGACGTCCATTTCGGCACGAGCGCGCTGACCCTCGACCTCGAGCCCGGCCGCGGCCTCACCGACGCGATCGAGAATCCGAGCCGCATCGACGGCCTGTTCATCGAGCGCGCGATGGTGCGGGCGAACGAGAAGCTCTGCGTCCTTTCGGCCGAAGCGCCGATGAACCAGCCCTTCCTCACCGACGGCTCGGCTTATTACCAGCTGCAGGAAGAGATGCGGAACGCGTTCGAGAGCACCGTGCTCGATTTGCCGCGCTCGATGCTGGTCCAGCACCCGCATCTCGTCCAGGACGTGCACGTCGCGGTGGTCGTCGTCGAATTCACCCTCGCCGCGACGCGCGACGCCATCCGCATCCTCTCCTGGCTGAAGGCCAATGCGCCGCAGGCCAAGGTGATCGTCGTCGCCAATCAGGTGCCGGCCGCCAATCACGAGATCAGCCGCAAGGATTTCGAATCCTCGATCGAGCGCAAGGTCGATCTGATCGTGCCGGCCGACCCCAAGGTGGCGGCGCAGGCGGCGAAGCTCGGCCAGCCCTTTGCCAAGGTGGCGAGCAGCGCCAAGCTCGGCCAGCCCTTCTCGCAGCTCGTGGCGCTGGTGACTTCGACGGTCGAGCATGCCGAAGGCGCGGGCGATTCGGCCGCGACCACCACCAGTTCCCTCCTCGGCAAGTTCAACATCAAGGGCCTGCTGAGCAAACCGGCGGTCAAGGCGTGACCAATATGTGCGCCGGCCGGGCGCCGACGCGGAACGACGAGGAGCGGACGTGTCCATCTTGCCGACCCTGATTTTCGCGGCGGGCCTGATCGGCACCCTCGCGCTCGCTTATTTCGCGTTCAGCGGGCCTTCGACCTCGAAGGCCAGCCTGCGTCGGCTCGAGAGCGTGCGCGAACGGCACAGCAAGTCGAACGAGGTCGCGGCGCAGGCGCAGCTGAAGCGGATCCTGCAGAACCGCGCCGAAAGCCGGATGGACGGGCTCGCCCAGCGCTTCATCCCCAAGCCCGCTCTGCTCCGCATGCGGCTGCAGCAGACCGGCAAGTCCTGGACGCTCGGCCATTATGCCTCGGTGTCGCTCGGCATCATCGCCGTCGTCGCTCTCGCCCTGCTGCTCCGCGGCATGCCCCTGTTCCTGGCCATCTTCGTCGGCCTGTTCGCCGGCATCGGCCTCCCTCATTACGTCGTCAGCAAGCTGATCCTGCGGCGCGTCGCCAAGTTCAACGCCCGCTTCCCGGACGCGCTCGAGCTGATGGTGCGCGGCCTGCGTTCGGGCCTCCCCATCACCGAGACGATGGGCGTCGTCGCGGACGAGCTGCCGGGGCCGATCTCGGAGGAGTTCCGCGCCGTCACCGACAAGATGAAGATCGGCCGCACGATGGAGGCTGCGCTCCAGGAGAGCGCCGACCGCCTCGGCACGGCCGAATTGCAGTTCTTCGTCATCACCCTCGCGATCCAGCGCGAGACCGGCGGCAACCTCGCCGAGACGCTCGCCAACCTCGCCGACGTGCTGCGCAAGCGCGCCCAGATGAAGCTGAAGATCAGGGCGATGTCGTCGGAATCGAAGGCGTCGGCCTGGATCGTCGGCTCGCTGCCCTTCATCGTCTTCGTGCTCGTGTGGTGGATCAGCCCCGATTACATGGGCCATTTCTTTTCCGATCAGCGGCTGATCGTCGCGGGCTGCGGCGGCGTCGTCTGGATGGGAATCGGCGTCTTCATCATGGCCAAGATGGTCAATTTCGAGATCTAGGGGCGCAGCGAAGATGACATCCCACCCGACCTTGCTTGGCGTCGACGTGCTGATGGTGGCGACCCTGCTCGCCGCCGTGGCCACCTTCGCCGTGCTCGTCGCCATCTATGCGGCGACGACGGTGCGGGATCCGATGGCCAAGCGCGTCAAGGCGCTCAACGAGCGGCGCGAGCAATTGAAGGCCGGCATCGTCGCCTCGACCTCGAAGCGCCGCCGCAACATCACCAACAAGAACGAGGTCGCAGACAAGGTCCGCTCCTTCCTCGGCTCGCTGAAGATGCTGCAGGACGAGCAGGTCCAGAAGGCGCAGAAGAAACTGATGCAGGCGGGCATCCGCTCGAAGGATCTCGCCTTCGTCGTCATTTTCGGCCGGCTGGTGATTCCGATCCTGTTCGGCACGATCATCATCGTCGGCGTCTATCTGCTCGAATGGTTCCCCGAATGGGGCGCGATCAAGCGCTACGGCCTCGTCGCCGGCATCCTGGTGCTGAGCTACAAGGCGCCGGACATCTGGCTGAAGAACAAGATTACCAAGCGCACCCATGCGGTCCGCAAGGGCCTTCCCGACGCGCTCGACCTGCTCGTCATCTGCGCCGAGGCCGGACTCACCGTCGACGCCGCCTTCAACCGCGTCGCCCGCGAGCTCGGCAAGGGCTATCCCGAGCTGGGCGACGAATTCGCGCTCTGCTCGATCGAGCTCGGCTTCCTCACCGACCGCCGCTCGGCCTTCGAGAATCTCGCCAACCGCATCGATCTCGACTCGATCCGGGGCGTGGTGACGACGATGATCCAGACCGAGAAATACGGCACGCCGCTCGCCTCGGCGCTGCGCGTCCTCGCCGCCGAATTCCGCAACGACCGGATGATGCGGGCGGAGGAGAAAGCGGCCCGGCTGCCGGCGATCATGACCGTGCCGCTGATCCTGTTCATCCTGCCGACCCTGTTCGTGGTCATCCTCGGCCCCGCGGCCTGCTCGATCAAAGACAATTTCATCGGTCACTAAGCAGCCAGGCCGTCCACACCGAAAAGAGACGGGGGCGGAACAATCCGCCCCCGTTTCCGGTTGTCAGGAGCGTCATCTCAGCGAGGAGGCGCCTCAGTGACCCCCTTTACCACCAATCAATGGCTGATCGTCGGCCTGATCTTCCTGCTCGGCATCATCGTCGGCATGATCCTGCGCGGCGGCGGCAAGTGGAAAGCCGCTTATCACGAGGAGCTGCGCAGGCGCGAAGCGCTCGAGGTGGAGAATCGCCGCCTCGCCAAGGATGGCGCGGAGATGGACTCGCTGCGGCATGCGGCGGCGAAGGACGAGGCCAGGCGCCGCGCGGACGAGCCGCCGCCGGCGATTTGAAGTCATTCTCCTCCCTTCCAGGGAGGGGAATAGCGCCGACTACAGTCCCAGAGCTTCCGCCGCCTGGCGATGGCGGAGCGCCGCCTGCGCCGCCGCCAGGCGCGCGATCGGCACGCGGTAGGGCGAGGCGCTGACATAATCGAGGCCGGTCTTCTCGCAAAAGGCGATCGACGCGGGATCGCCGCCATGCTCGCCGCAAATGCCGAGCTTCAGCTTCGGCTTCGCCGCCCTCCCCCGCTCGGCGGCGAGCGAGATCAGCGCCCCCACCCCCTCCTCGTCGATCGAGACGAACGGGTCGCGGCCGAAGATGCCCTTCTCGACATAGGCGGTGAGGAAGCGGCCGGCTTCGTCGCGGCTTACGCCGAGCGTGGGCTGGGTGAGATCGTTTGGGCCGAAGCTTTATAATTCCGCCTCCCCGGCGATGGCGCCGGCCAT
>JAXDOV010000076.1:0-17067 GCA_034668705.1 Sphingomonadales bacterium | reverse complement strand
ATCGAAATGGGTGCTGGAGGATTCGGCGGCCGAGCGGTAGCGGAAGATGTCCGCGCCGGCGCCGCCGTCGAGCATGTCGGCGCCCCTGCCGCCGACGAGGATGTCGTTGCCGAGGCTGCCGGTGATGCGGTCGTTGCCGGCCCCGCCGAAGATGCGGAAGCTGCCGTCGCGCTCGGCCGAGCCATTGAACGTCAAGGTCTCGGTCGAACGCAAAGCCGCCGCGTCCACCGTCATCTGCTGTCCCGCGACGACGTTGCCGTCGTTCATGGTGAGGTCGTAATTGTTGTTGTTGCCGAGCGGCCCGAACCGCGTATCCAAAGCGGACACCATGCCGATATTCTCGATGCCGACCAGCTGGGTGGCGCCGAAGACGATGGTGTAATTGCCGCGAAGGCCGAGCTGGTCGGTGCCGCCCGGGCCGCCGTCGACATGGTCGGAGGCGCCGAACTGGCCGCCCTCGCCGAAATAGAAGGCGTCGTTGCCAAGGCCCCCGGTCAGATTGTCGGTACCGCCGCCGCCATAGATGAAGAAGCTGCCGTCGCGCTCGGCCGAGCCGTCGAAGGTGAAGTCCTCGCCGGCCCGAAGTCGGTTGGCGTCGACGATGAACTGCACGCCGGCGGCGACGTTCGCGTCCACCATGGTGACATTGTAGTCGTAGGAATTGGTGCCGGGGTCGCCGAAGCGCGTGTCGGAGCCGGGCAGGATCGCCAGCGACTCGGTGTTGACGACATTGGCGCCCAGCGTCAGCGGCGCCGTCCAGTAATCCCCCTGGATCGCGATCTGATCCCTGCCGGTGCCGCCGTCGACCTTGTCGGCCGAGGTCATCGTCGCACCGAACAGGAAGACGTCGTTGCCGCCAAGGCCCTTGGCCGTGTCGTTGCCGCCATCCTCCAGCCGAAGGAAGCCGCCGCCCGCGCCGGCGGTGATCACATTGTCGCCGCTGTTGCCGCGAAGCGTCTGGAAGCCGCTGCCGATGCCGGTGAGGTTCTCGACATTGGCGGCAAGCACGTAGCTGGACAATGAGGTGCGGACCTCGTCGACGCCCTCGCCGGGATTCTCCGTCACGACATCGCCAAGGTCGTTCACGATGTAGATGTCGTTGCCTGCTCCGCCAAGCATATGATCGGCGGCGCCGGTGCCGCTGATCGGGTCGGCTCCGGATGTGCCGCGATATTCGTCGCCGGCCGAGGCGAGGCCGTTTACCGTGACCGTTGCGGTGGCGGTGGCTCCGCCGTCGATCGTGTAAGTGAAGCTGTCGCTCGCCGTCACATCCGATGCGCCGCCGCCGGGCGGCACGAGATAGTTGAAGGCGCCGTTTGGATCGTAGCTGAACGTGCCGTCGGCGTTCACCGTCAGCAACGCGCCCGAGGCGAGGACGATCTGCTGCCCGACGGCCGTGGCCGAGCCATTCACCGAAAGGACATGGCTGGCCCCGACATCGACCCCCAAGCCGTTGTCGGCGAAAAGGCTTCCCGAGACCGCGTGGGCTTCATCGGTGGTGAACGCGTCATTATGGGCGACCGGCAGGTCGGTTCTCGTGAACAGCCTCAGCTTGACGTCGGTGAAGAAGCTGATCCCCCTGCTCCCGTCCAGCCAGACGGCCGCCAAACCGCCGCCGGCGAGGCCTGCCAGCTTCGACTGGCTTTGGTCCCGCGCGGTCACGTCATTGACCAGAAACTCGGCGCCTACCCTCGCGCCGGAAAGGTCGAAGAGCTGCGCGCGCACCGCAGTGCTTTCGCCATCGACCCCGGTCGCGCCGTTGTCCGTCCAGCTGATCGCGAAGCCGCCGCTCGAAAGAAGCGTCACGCTCGGCTGGAATTGCGTGCCCAGGGTCGTGGTGTTGACGAGGAACTCGCTTCCCACCCGGGAGCCGTCGGCCGCGAACAGCTGCGCCTTTATTGCGGAACCGCTCGTATCTCCGCCGACCCGGCTCTGGTCGGCCCAGGCAGCGACGAACCCCCCTGACGGCAAGGCCTCGACCGTCGCGGTGTTCTGATTGAAAGCCGTCGACGTATTGACGAGAAACTCCGTGCCGATCTTCGCGCCGGAGGTACCGAAAAGCTGCGCCTTCACGGACGTGCCGCTTGCATCGCCGCCCTGAAGGCTGGCATCCGTCCAGATCGTGACGAAGCCGCCCCCCGCGAGGCCGGCAACCACCGCTTGATTCTGGCTGCCCGCCGTCGTGGTGTTCGCCAGCAGTTCGGCTCCCACCTTGGTACCCGAAGCATCGAATATCTGCAGCCGCACGGCGGCTCCGCTCACATCGCCGGCGGTGCCGCTGTCATCCTCCCAGCTCACGACGAAGCCCCCGCCCGCTAGCGCGGCAACATGGGTATCCTGCTGGACACCCGCGGTCGTGGTGTTGACGTGGATTTCGCCGCCTACCTTTTGGCCAGCCGCGTCGAAAATCTGCGCATCGATGCCGGGTGCCGAGCTGTCGCCCGCGTCGCTCATCCAGCTGATGACGAAGCCGCCGCCGGGCAGACTGGCGACGCCCGGATTCTGCTGGACGGCGTTCCCCAGCGTGTTGACCAGAAATTCGGAGCCGCTGGCGTGTCCGACGGAGTCGAAAATCTGCGCCTTGATGCCCGTTCCCGTGCCATCGGCGCGAAAGCTTCCATCGGTCCAGGTCACGACGAAGCCGCCCGACGCTAGGTGCGCGATCGCCGCTCCGGTCTGCGTGAAATCCGTGGTCCCGTTGACGCGGGTTTCCAGCCCTGCCGTATATCGATTCTCGATCGCCGCGTCGGCGATGTTCAGCTGGATGACCTTGTCGATCGTGTCGCCGGCCTGGTCCGTCGACCGGATCGTCAGGCTGGCCGTCGAAGCGGTTTCGAAATCAAGAAGGCGATTGTCGGCTACCACCAGCCTGTCGCCATCCAGCCGAAACGCGCCGCCCGTCGAATCCGAGATCAGAGCATAAGTGTAGCTGCCGTTGATCGCCGGCGAGGCGGTCGCGAGTTTCAAGGCCGCTACATTGTCGGGGACGGTTTCGCCGACCGTCGTGGCGGACGCCGTCACGTCGAGCGTCGCCGATGTCAGCGATGCGAAGATCTGAGTACGGATGCCGCCATCGGTCGTGCCGGCCGTGCGCGTATCGCCGGGTCCCGCCCCGTGCCACGCCACCACGAAACGGCCGGAGTCGAGGAGGGCGACGCTCGGCTGGTCGTGATTGGAATTCACCGAATCGGTGAGGGTGCTGACCGTGAACTCGCTGCCGACCTTCGCGCCCGCGCCATCGAACAGCTGGCCCCTGATGTTGCTCTGCGTGACAGGCGTGACACTTGAAGTGTCCGCCCAAGTCACGAGGAAGCCGCCGTTCGGCATCGCCGCGACGCTGGGCTGCGACTGGTTGCCCTGCGTTGTCGTGTTGACCCGAAACTCGCTTCCCGCGACATTTCCTGTCGCGTCGAAGAGCTGGCCCCTCACATCCGTGCCGGTCGTCGTCCGCCAGGTGAGGACGAATCCGCCGCTCGTCAGGCCAGCGGCGCTGACCTGATCCTGAAAGTCGGAACCCGGCGAGAGGGCGAGTTCCGCGCCCGTCTTGGCGCCGGTGCTGTCGAACAGCTGCAGCACCACAGTCCTGGTGTTGGTCTGGAAGGCCTCCACGACGAAGCCGCCGGATGCCAACGGCGCGACCGTTGCTCCGCTCGTGAAGGCGCTGCCTCCGCCGATCACGAATTCCGCACCGGCCTTGTTCCCCGCTGCATCAAAAGCCTGGCCGATGCCCCTGTAGGTTACGGTGACGAAGCCGCCGCCCGGGAGGGCGGCAAGCTGCGGCAGGATCTGCGTGCCGCTGCCGATATTCAGCGGGAACTCGCCGCCGGACTTCGCCCCGGCCGAATCGAAAATCTGGGCCTTGAGAGCGACCGAACCAGTGCTGGTGTCACTCCAGCTCACGACGAAGCCGCCGCTCGCGAGTGCCGCCACCGAAGGCGTATCCTGATCGCCCGCCGTCGTCGTGTTGACGAGGAACTCTCCGCCGACCTTTGCGCCCGCCGAGTCGAACAGCTGCCCGATGATGCCGCGGCCGCTGGTATCGATGCCGCTCAGATCGACCCACGTGACGACGAAGCCGCCGGAAGCAAGCTTCGCCACCTTTGGCTCCGTTTGATCGCCGGCAGTGATCGTGTTCGCCACGAACTCGCCGCCTTCGCGGCCGATAAGCTTCGACAATGCCATGATGCCCCGCCCCTCGGAAATCGGCCGCAGCAGGCGGACAATCTCATTCCCTGGCGCGAAGGTTAAATGGCGCATCTAAAAAAGGTCAAGAGCGGAATGGCGCAAAAAGCCTTTGGCCGCGGCCACTTGGATGACCCGGTAGCCGCAGCCGGTCAAAGGTCGAGGTTGCGTTTCCTCCGCAGTAGCGCACGCAAGTCCGGCTGCGCCGGCGACGGCCGACCGCCTGGATAGGACGGTCGATCCGGCCGGGACGTCCGTCCTTACCCGGTCAATGCCCGAGAATACCCCCCAAGCCCTTCAGGAGTCCCTTCTTCTTTTTCTTGCCGTCCTGACCCTGGCCCTGGTCGCCCTGGTTCTGGCCCTGCTCCTCGTCGCGGCCGTCCATGCCGGGCATGGTCATGCCGAGCAGGCCCATATAGGCCGATTTCACCCGGAACTTGACCAGCCAGTCGGGCCGCCATGAAGCGGGCGCGCGGGCCGGGCGGACGGGATGGCTGAAATTCGCCTCGCCGCCGAGCGCCGTCAAGGTGAACATCCCCTGCCCCGCCGCCCGCGCGACTTCGGCGGGGACGGTGCAATGGTCGGTCGGGGCCGGCATCAGCACGCGCTGCTGGACCAGCCGGGCGATCTCGCCGTCGGGAAGATAGTCGATCATCGGCATCGCCTGGACCTCGGATGAGGACCACATGACGAAATCGCCATTCTGCCCCGCGCCCATCGCGGTCGCGTACCAGGCGCGGGCGCCCGGCACCGGCTGCCACGCGACCGGCACCGCACCGGTCGGCGCGGGGCTGTTCGAGACGAGGGTGACGGGGGCAAGGAAATCCTGGCCCGGCGCCATGCTGAAGCGGATTTCGGGCGAATAATTGCCGTGGACGACATGGGCGCCGACCAACGAGGCGCTCTGCGGCACCCGCGTCTGCGACCGCTGGTTCGGCCATTCGCCATAGGTGGGGAAGCGGGACGAGGAGGGCGGCGTCTCGCGCCCGACGTTCATCGTCGCGAAGGCGGGCGGGATGCGGCCGGCCGTCATCGTCGCGAAGTCGATCACCACCGGCTGGCCGGGCCGCGCATGCTCGCCGCAGCCCCAGTAGATGAGCATCCGCCCGCGCGGCCGCTCCATGTGCGGCGGCATGCCGGGGGTGGTCGGCTCCTCGGTCGCCCGCACCTCGCGCGGCGTCACCAGCGGCAAGGTGGGGCCGGCGCCGAGGCCGGCGGGCGGCAGATGCTCGGCATTCGGCTCGCCGGCCGGGCGGGCATTGCCGCCGAGCTGCAAATGGAGGTTCTTGACGTAGCCGCCGCCCATGCCGCCGCCGCGGCCGAACATCGCGCCGAGCATCGCACCGCCGCTGGGCCGGCCGCCGCCGCCCATCATCCCGGCCATGCCCGACATCGTGTCGGCGGTCATCCAGTAGACGGCGGTGCCGCCGCCGGCGCCTCCTTGGGCGAGCGCGCCCCCGGCCAGAGCGAGAGCAACGACGCCGGCGCTGCCGCCGGCAAGGATCAGGACGGCCTTTTTCATGTGCTTATCCCCCTTCGTTTCGAGCCTTATACAATTCCCGGGCGGCCGCGGAAAGCGTCCTCGGCGTCGGTCATGTAATCGCGGACCAACGGCGCGGCGTCGCGGCGGCGGGCGAGCTGGAGCTGGAAGACGGCGAAGGCATCGTGGCGGAAGGCGGCGATGCCGCCGGCGAGATAGAAGAGCCACATGCGCAGGAAGCGCGCGTCGTAAAGGCGCGCGATCTCGTCGCCGGCAACGGTGGTGCGCTCGTACCAGCAGGCGAGCGAGCGGGCATAATGAAGGCGCAGCACTTCCAGGTCGGTCAGCCACAGGCGGGAGCGTTCGAGCGCCGGCGCGATCTGGCTGAGCGCCGGGATATAGCCGCCGGGGAAGATATATCTGGCGAGGAAGGGATCGGTCGCCGCCGGCCCGTCGGCGCGGGCGATGGTGTGGAGCAGCATCAGCCCGTCCGGCGCCAGCAGCGACCGGCACTTGCGGAAGAAGGCGCCGTAATGCGGCGGCCCGACATGCTCGAACATGCCGACCGAGACGATCCGGTCATATTCGCCCTCGACCTCGCGATAATCGGCGAGGGCGAAGGTGACGCGGCCGGCGAGGCCCTCCGCTTCCGCACGGGCGCGGGCGACGCGGAGCTGCTCCTCGGAGAGGGTGATTCCGTGCACCGTCACCTCCGCCGTCCGGGCGAGGAACAGCGCCAGCCCGCCCCAGCCGCAGCCGATGTCGAGCAGGCTTTGGCCCGGCGCGAGGCGGAGCTTGGCCGCGATATGCGCCTTCTTCGCCGCCTGCGCCTGTTCCAGGTTCATCGCGGGATCGGCGAAATAGGCGCAGCTGTATTGCAGGTCGGAATCGAGGAAGAGGCGGAAGAAACTGGTCGAGAGATCGTAATGATGGGCGACGTTGCGGCGCGACCGCCGCTTCCAGTTCCAGGCGTCGAGCAGGGCGCCCAGGCGGCGGGGACGCCAGCTGAGGGCGCGCGCCGATCCGTCCTCTTCCCAGGCGAGATTGCGGGCGACGAGCTCGAGCAGGTCGCGAATGTCGCCATCCTCGATGGTCAGATGGCCGTCCATATAGGCCTCGCCAAAGCCCAGCGCAGGGTTGCGGAGGATCCGCGCTTCGGTTCCACGGCCGGTGAGGCGGATCGTCACGGGCTTCAGATCCGGCGCCGGCGCGCCGTGGCGGCGCGACCGGCCGTCGGCGCCGACGATCGTCAGCGGGCCAATTCGGATCAGGGTTCGAAACAGCCGGTCGAGCAGCATCATGACGGCGAGACAATCACAGCGACCCGCGACATGCAAATGGGAGCGCCATGGCGCGGCGTCGGAAAAGGGCGCATCCCCGGCCGATGGGGGTGAAGTTTCTTCTCGCGGCGATGCTGCTGCTGGCCGCAGCCGCTCCCGCCGTCAGTCCCGTCGGCCGCTACCGGCTGCACGACGGGCCGGACGTCGCCTCCGAGCTGGAGCTGCGCGCGGACGGGCGGTTCGGCTATGCGCTGGCCGCGGGCTCGCTCGACGAGGAGGCGACCGGCCGCTGGCGGCGCGTCGGCAACCGCGTCCTGCTCACCACCGCGCCGAAGCCGGTGCGGCCCATCTTCGCTCCGGGCAAGGCGGCGCGCACGACGGCAGCGCCGCTGACGCTCCACGTCACCTGGCCGGACGGCCGCGGCATCCCAGGCGTCGACTTCCGGATCGAGTTCGAGAGCGGCGCGCCGTTCGCCGACTATATCAACAATGACGAGGGCTGGAGCCTTGCCGCCACCGAAGCGCGCAGGCCGGTCGCGGTGACGCTGGCGCTGCCGGTCTACGGCCTGGTCTCGCCGCGTTTCCCGATCGACGCCGCCAAGGCGAACGAGCTCACCTTCGTCCTGACGCCGCATGACATGGGCCGCATCGACTTCGAGCAATTGCCGCTCGACATCGCGCCGGGGCGGCTGGTGATGCACCGCGGCGGCGGCACGCAGACCTATCAACGCGAACGTTAGAGCGTTTTCCACACGGGGCTAAGCAGCCGACGATTCGGAAGGTGTGGATAAGACTCTAGCTTGCGAGCTTCAGCCGTTCCGCGAGCGTCTTCGAATAATTGGGCCCGACCTGGACGATCGCGCCGTCGCGCAGGACGAGGGCGTTGATCGTCTTCCCCATCCGCTGCACTTCGACGACGTTGCTCGGCCGGGCGAAGGCCGAGCGGTGGACTCGGACCAGCTGGCCGGGATCGAGCTTCTCCTCGAGCGCGCGCATCGACATGCGGACGATATGGCTGCGGGTGGCGGTATGGAGCATCACATAATCGCGCTGCGCCTCGATCCAGTCGATCGTCTCGATCGGCACGAAGACGGCGCCGCTGCGGGTCGGCACCCACAGGCCGTCCTCATGCGGGCTCGAAGCGGGTTCGGCCTGCTCCAGCGCTTCCGCGCGGCCGGCCATGTTGCGCAGATATTTGCGGCGGCGGGCGCGCTCGACCGCCTGCCACAGACGGTCGAAGCGGACCGGCTTCAGCAGATAATCGGCGGCTTCGACCTCGAACGCGTCGGGCGCATATTGCTCGAAGGCGGTGACGAAGACGATCTCCGGCTTCTCGTCGCCATCGCCGAGCGTGGCGGCGACGCGAAGGCCGTTCTGCTCCGGCATCTGGATGTCCAGGATGGCGAGGTCCGGCTTCAGCCGCGCGATCAACTCCGCCGCTTTCCTGCCGTCGCGCGCGGTGCCGACCACCTCCGCGCCGGGAATGTCGCCGAAGAAGACCTGAAGCCGTTCCAGCGCCAGCGGCTCATCGTCGACCAGGACCGTCCGCAGCATCAGGCGACGAGCCCCAGCGACGGCTGCTCGGCGAGCGGGATGCGGACGATGGCGGTGTAGCCGTCGTCATAGGCGATGGTCTCGAGCCGTCCGCGCGCTCCGTAAATGACTTCGAGCCGCCTGCGGGTGTTGGCGAGGCCGACGCCGGTGCCCGGCGGCGCCTCGACCGGGGAAGCGCCGCGGCCGGCGCGGCCGTTGTCGCTGACCGTCAGCAGCAGGTCCTTGCCCTCGCGCCGGGCGGCGACGCGGACGATCACCGGTCCGGTGGTCGGCGCCACGGCATATTTGACGGCATTCTCCACCAGCGGCTGGAGGATGAGATTGGGAACCGGCAGCTCGAGCAGCTCGTTGGGCGTGACGAACTCGACCGTCAGTCGGTCGCCGAAGCGGACCGATTCGATCTCGAGATAGGTCTGCAGCATCTCCAGCTCCTCGCCGAGGGTGCCGGCGCCGTTCGCATCGGCCACCAAAGCGGTGCGCAAGAAATCGCTGAGCTTGCCCAGCATCTTCTCGCCTTCCCGGCTGCGGCCGGTGACGATCAGGGACGAGATGGCGTTCAGCGTGTTGAACAGGAAGTGCGGATTGAGCTGAAGGCGAAGCGCCGTCAGCTGCGCCGCCTGGGCGAGCGAGCGCGCCTCCACCAGCTGCAGCTCGCGCTCGCGCATCGCCGCGTGGGTGTGGAGGACGACGTAGATCGTGCCGAGCAAGCCGTAGAGCCACGAGAAGCTGATGAAGTTGGAGACGGTGCGGTTGATGATGTCCGGCGGAATATGGTGCCCGCTCATGAACAGCTTGATGATTTCGCCGCCGAGCAGCGCATCGAACAGCGAGAAAGCGACGGCGGCGAGGCAGACGGCGGCGAAGACGCCGGAAATCCTGAGCCAGATCGGCGCGGTCTGCAGCCGCGCCGCCGCCCAATAAAGCGGCAGCGAAAGCAGGATGCCGAAGGCGATGCACACCAAAGCCAGGCTGACGACGAAATGCGGCAACCGCCCGGTCGCCACCACCACCGGCATCAGAAACAGGATGAATGTGAAGAACCACACGCCGAGCGTCAGCTTGACGGCCTGGCGGAAGATTTCGGAGTGGTGGATGACGGGCCTATCCATCGGCGGCGGTTCCTCGAACAAGGTGCGGCAAGCCTATCCGATCTTTGGCGGTCTCGCGCCGGCTTTCGTCGCACGAACCGGCGGTTTTGCAGATCGAGGCCGCTCAGCCGGGCGGCGCCCGCGTCGTCTCGTCCACGATCAGGGCCCAGCCGCGCGCGCGACGCTGCCACACCCGGACGTAATAGCCGCGAACCGTCTTGCCCCCCTCCTCCCAGGCGACATCGCCATAGGTGTAGGCGAGATCGCCCGCCTTCGACGCGCTGCCGCCCAGCGACGCGGCGGTGACGGCGCGGGGGCCGGCATCGAGGGCGACCACGAAGGCGGCGCGGCCGACTGCCGGCTGCGGACCCTCGCGCATCAGCCGCCCGTCGTCGGCAAGGGCGGCGGCATAGGCGCCGGGTGCGTCGACCGCGAGACGGCGGGCGAGCAGGGCTTCGGCAGCCATCACATCCGCCCACGCCTTTGGGGCGGCGGCCTGAGGCTTGCCTTCGGGGCAAGGCGTAACCGGCGAATCCGGACCAGTCGTCGCAGCTTCGGCGGTGCCGACGCCCTGATCGAGGATCCAGCGCCAGCTCCCGTCCGGCTGCCTGCGCCAGATTGTGAAGAAATGGCCGTGATTCGGCTTCGCGCCCTCGAACACATAGGGTCCGGTGGTGAAGCCGAGCTCGCCCGAGGCCGCGATCCCCGCATAAGTCGGCCACCAGCGCAGCACGCCTGGCGGATTGCCGCCCAGGCGCGCCGCCGCCGGTGTCGGCCCGGGCGTGAAGAGGAGGGCATCCGCAGCCGCATAGCGCCGGAAGGCCGGCCCGATGCCCTTGGCGGCGCCGAGGCGGGCGAAGGCCCGTTCGGCTTCGACCATCGGGGCGATGTCCGCCGCCCGCAGCGGCGCGGCGGCGGGAAGGACCGCCAGCAGCGGCAGCAGCAATCCGGATATTCGGGTCACCCAATCCTCCCGCCGCAGATCGCCGCGGCCGCACGCACCTGATCGGAGGCGGCCATGGAGGATGGCGCAAGGGGGAGCGCCACCCTCCTCACCCGCTTCGCCAGCACGCGGCTCAGCGCGTGCCGGCGACGCCGGTGTCGGCCGACCGTCGGGCGATCTCGACCCGCGCCTGGGCCCGCCGGGCGAATGCGACGCGGCAATCCGCCACCGCCTGGACCTGCGACAGCGGCAGGGCCGGCACCGAACC
Organism: Sphingomonadales bacterium; assembly: GCA_034668705.1. Classification (GTDB taxonomy): domain Bacteria; phylum Pseudomonadota; class Alphaproteobacteria; order Sphingomonadales; family Sphingomonadaceae; genus Allosphingosinicella. The sequence goes on along the minus strand of JAXDOV010000076.1, from coordinate 6,272 downwards.
GCAGGCGAAATCGGCGGCGCGGTGGATGCGGCCATGGAAGGTCGCTTGGCCCGCCCGGCTGCCGAGATCGAGGTCGGCGATGTGGATCGTCACGCGGTAGGTGTCGCCATATTGCGCCGGCTCGGCCCGGGCGGCCGCCGCCAGCATCGCGACCGCGGCGATCGTTGAGAAAAACCTGATCATCTTTCCATCCTTCCCTGCTCTTGGTGGCACGCCGGAACCGGGCGGAGGCCGAGAAGACCGGCTTCTTCATCCGTGGCGGCAGGAGCGGATTAGGTCGGGGGATCGGGACGGGCGCGGTCATTGCGACACGATCGCGGGATGGGGCGGCGAAGGCGCATGCGGTGCGACAAAAACGCATCGGGGCGCGACGAACCCACGCCCTCACCACACCCGGCGGGAGCCTTATGATACAGCCGGAGTTCAGCAAGGCTCGGGCAGCAGCCCGGCGCTCCAGGATCGTTACGGACAAGCATGAAGTGAAAACCGGATTCCTCGTTGCGGGCCTGCTCGCCGGCGCAGCCCCCACCGTACTCCTCGCTCAAGGCCAGAACGATCCGCCGCCGGTCCCGCCGGCAGCGCCGGCCCAACCCGCGCCTGCCGGTCCCGCGTCGGCCACCCCCCGGACGCAACCGCCTGCGGCTGCGGCAACGCCGGCGCCCAAGGCGACGGGGGCTCCCGGCGCCGAAGCAACGCCTGCCGACGACAATGGCGACGACAGCGAGGGGCCGGCGATCGTCGTCACCGGCCAGCGCGAGCCCGGCGCGGTCCAGAGCGACATCCCGGCCGAGAACCAGCTCCACCGCCGCGACATCCGCGCTTACGGCGCGAGCAGCATTACCGACCTGCTCGACGCCATCGCCCCGCAGACCCGCAGCACCCGCGGCCGCGGCGGCGAGTTTCCGGTGATCCTGCTGAACGGCCGCCGCATCTCCAGCTTCTCCGAAATCCGAGACATACCGCCCGAGGCGATCGACCGGATCGACATCTTCCCCGAGGAGGTGGCGCTGAAATACGGCTACCGCGCCGATCAGCGGGTGGTGAACTTCGTCCTTCGCCGCCGCTTCCGCGCGGTGACGACCGAGCTCAACACGTCGGCGGCGACCGCGGGCGGGCGCGGCAGCATCGGCACCGAGCTCGACGTCCTGCGCATCCAGGATGGCGGCCGTTTCCAGATCCACGCCGAATATCAGCACGCGACGCCCCTGCTGGAGAGCGAGCGCAACATCATCGAGGCGACCCCGCAGGTCCCCCTCCAGGTCGTCGGCGCTTCGGATCTCGGCCGATTCCGGACCCTGCTGCCGACCACCGACACGTTGAGCGTCAACACCATCGTCAACCGCACCATCTTCGGCAACGTCTCGGCGACACTCAACGGCCGCTTCCAATATGACGGCAGCGAGAGCCTGCTCGGCCTCCCCTCGACGATATTGGCGATTCCCCCCGGCAGCCCCTTCTCTCCGGCCGGCACGAATATCCTGCGCTACATCGACGTCGGCGAGCCGCTGAGCCGCCGCACCGACACCCAGACCGGCCATATCGGCCTGTCGCTGAACGGAGACCTCCGCCCGTGGCGCTGGTCGTTCACCGGCAATTGGGACCGCAGCACCAGCCTGATCCGCACCATCACCGGCATCGACGCCAGCGCGCTGCAGGCGGCGATCATCGCCCGCGACCCGAGGGTCGATCCGTTCGGGACGCTCTCCCCCCTGCTCGTCTCGGGGCGGCCGGGCGACCGTGCCAATACGACCTCCCAGAGCTTCAACGGCGACCTGCTGTTCAGCGGACCGCTGCTGCAGCTGCCCGGCGGCAAGATCCAGGCGAGCCTCAAGAGCGGCTTCAACTTCGCCGATTTCAGCAGCCACACCTTGCGCTCCGGCCTGATCCAGGACCGCTCGCTCAAGCGCGACCAATATAACGGCCAGGCCAATATCGACATTCCTATCGCCAGCCGCCGCAACAACTTCCTGTCCGCGATCGGCAATCTGTCGGCCAATTTCAATTTCGAGGCGGAGCATCTTTCCGATTTCGGCACGCTGACCACGCTCGGCGGCGGCCTCAACTGGTCGCCGATCGAGCAGGTGAGCCTGGTCGCCTCGACCACCCGCGAGCATGGCGCGCCGAGCATGCAGCAGCTCGGCGATCCTTTGCTGTCGACGCCGGGCGTCCGCGTCTTCGACTTCGTCCGGCAGGAGACGGTCGACATCACCCAGATCACCGGCGGCAATCCCAATCTCGTCGCCGACAACCGCCGCGTCTACAAGCTCGGCGCGACGATCAAGCCGTTCACCAAGCCCGACCTGACGGTCACCGCCAACTTCACCAGCAGCCGCATCCTCAACCCCATCGCCGGTTTCCCGACCGCGACTCCCGAGATCGAAGCCGCCTTTCCCGGCCGCTTCACCCGCGACGCGCAGGGCCGGCTGGTCAGCATCGACGCGCGGCCGGTCAACTTCGCCCGCTCCGACCAGGAGGATTTCCGCTGGGGCTTCAACCTCGGCCTACCGATCGGCCCGCAGCCGCAGCCCGGGGCCGGCCGCTTCGGCGGCGGGGGCCGCGGTCCCGGCGGGGCCGGCGGCGGCGGCGGCGCCGGCGGGCCTCGCGGCGGCGGCGGCGGCGGGTTCCGTGGCGGCGGCGGCGGCCGCGGCTTCGGCGGTCCGCCCGGCGGCGCCCGGCTGCAGCTGAGCGTCTACCATACCTGGCATATCCGCGATCAGATCCTGATCCGACCGGGCGTGCCCGTGCTCGACCTGCTCAACGGCTCCGCCGTCGGCAGCCGCGGCGGCCAGCCGCAGCACGTGATCGAGGCCAATGCCACCTTCTTCAAGAACGGGCTCGGCGCATGGCTTGCCGCCAATTGGCAGAGCGGCACGCTCGTCCGCGGCGGTCCGAGCCCGCTCGGCGGCACCACCGGCGACCTTCATTTCTCGTCGATCGCGACGCTCAAGCTGCGCCTGTTCGCCGATCTCGGCCAGCAGCCCAAGCTGGTCCGCAGCCATCCCTGGCTGCGCGGCACCCGGATCAGCGTCGGCGTCGACAATCTGTTCGACACGCGCCTGCGCGTGACCGACCAGAACGGGGTCACGCCGATCAGCTACCAGCCCGCCTTGCTCGACCCTTTGGGCCGGTCGGTCCGGCTCAGCATCCGCAAGCAGTTTTTCTAGAGCATTGCACGAAAAGGTGGGTACCATTGAGCAGGTGCCCAGTGCCCCGCACTGGGCAGCCATGCCGGGGGCATGGCGGCCTGCTCAATTTTCGCAAAAGCAATGCGATAACAAAGATCTCTAGCGCATTGGGCGATTCAATCCAATCGCCCAATGCTCTAGGTCGGCCGGCGATTCGTCGCATCGAACCCGCTCCGGATTTCCTTTTATTGCCGCATTTTCCGGGTCGTCGGGACCCGGCTTGAAAATGCCCGGGCTTTACTCGGGCGCCGAAAGGCGGGACGGCGAGTGATGAACGAGGACGGCCCCTTCGACCGGCGGCTGCGGCGGCTGCGGCGCGACCGGGCGGCGGCGCGCTTCGGCGAGGCCGATTATCTGCACGAGCTGACCGCGGATGAATTGCTCGAGCGGCTCGACTTCGTTCGCCGCGACTTCGCCCAGGCGCTCGCCCTGGGCTGCGGCGATTCCACTTTGGCCGCGCGCCTGCGCGAGCGCGGCATCGCGGTGACCGAGGCGGATGCCGGCTTCGCCTTCGCCCACGGCCGAAGGGGGGTGCAGTGCGACGAGGATTTCCTGCCTTTCGCCGACGGCAGCTTCGATCTCATCGTCTCGGTCGGCGCCCTCGACAGCGTCAACGACCTGCCCGGCGCGCTGCTGCTCATCCGGCGCGCGCTCCGGCCCGACGGACTGTTCCTCGGCGCGATGGCGGGCGCCGGGTCGCTGCCGCGATTGAGGGCGGCAATGCTGGCGGCGGACGAGGCCGAGGGCGGCGCGGCGGCGCCCCGCATCCACCCGCAGATCGACGTGCGCGCGGCCGGCGACCTGCTCGCGCGGGCCGGCCTGGCGCTCCCCGTCGTCGACGCGCACGGGATCGACGTCCGCTTCGCCGACCTCTTCACTTTGGTCCGCGACCTTCGCGCGATGGGCGCGACCAACCTGCTCGGGCTGCGGTCGCGCAAGCCGCTCGGCCGCCTCGGCCTGGCGGCGGCGGCGGCGGATTTCGCCTCGCACGCCGCGGCCGACGGCAAGACCGCCGAGCGGTTCGAGATCCTCCATCTGCTCGGCTGGGCGCCGTCGCCGGACCAGCCGAAGCCTGCCCGCCGCGGCAGCGCGACCATGTCGCTGGCGGCGGCTTTGGGGTCCAAACCGAGGCCGCGCTCAGATTAGGGCTTCGAGCCGCGCGATCAGCGGGATGTCGGCCGGCGGCATGCCGGCGCCGTCCATCTCGGCGGGCCGCAGCCATTTGAGCGCGACGGCATCGAGCGGCCGGGGAACGCCCTCCCATATCCGGCAGAGATAAAGCAGCAGGAGCATGTGGCGGCCGCTCGCTTCGGGGCCGTCGGCGCTGGCGAAGGCGGCCGGCGCGAGTTGCGCGGGATCGACCTGGATGCCGAGCTCCTCCTCCAGCTCGCGCACCAAAGCCGCCTCCGGCCGCTCGCCCGGCTCCACCTTGCCGCCGGGAAATTCCCATAGCCCGGCCATCGCCCGGCCGGGCGCACGCTGCTGGAGCAGCACCCGTCCTTCCCCGTCGATCAGGGCCGCGCATACGACCGTCAGCATGGGCATCGCGGTAGGCGGCATTGTCGGATTTTTTTCCAAAAGAGGGGCCGCCGGTAGGAAAGCATTAACGAGAAGCGCCTATCCAATCGGGCTCGATGGGTGATGTGCCTCTTGGGGGATAAGGTCGATGAACCCTTTTGCAAAGCTGGTCCGCGACAAGAAAGCCGCAACAGCAATCGAATATGGGCTGATCGTCGCGCTTATCGTCATCGCCATGATCGCGGGCCTGCAAGTCTTTGCCGGCAGCACGATCAGCATGTGGAATTCCGTGCAGCAGAATGTCCAGAGCAACGGCTGACGCACGCGAATAAAGGGAATGAAGCCGCTAACCTTTTGGCAACTTCCTTTCCCTAAACCCAGTAATGCTGGCCCGAAGTGGACAAGGGGGCGGCATGGAAGTGTGGACTTCCAAGGCTTTGGAACAAACAGGAGACCGGAAATGTCTTTCATTCGTAAGTTTATCAGGAACGAAAAGGGCGCGACCGCCATCGAATATGGTCTGATCGCCGCTCTGATCGCCGTCGCGGCCATTTCGGCCATGAAGGGCGTGGGCTCGACCCTCAACAGCACCTTCAGCAACGTTTCGAGCCAGATGGGCAGCTAATCCGCTCGTGAACGCAAGAGCGGCCGCGGCATCGCTTCGACCGCCCTCGTTCACCGGATTGCCTTGAGGTTCGACTTAAAACTCGGGAGAATGAATATGTTCAAGCTGAAGCAGCTGTTGAAGAACAGCAAAGGCGCCACGGCCATCGAATATGGCCTGATTGCCGCCCTGATCGCCGTCGCCGCCATCACCGCGATGAAGAGCGTCGGCACCACTCTCAACAGCACGTTCTCGAACGTTTCGACGCAGATGAACGGCTGATCCTGAGGGATCCAGAAAAGGGGGCGGCGGGACTTCGGTTCCGCCGCCCTTTTTTTATGCCGGCAAGCCTCGCGGCTCGCAGCGGCCGCGAAGGCTTTGGCGGCCACACATTTGGTTAACGATTTCTCTTTAGGGTCGCTGCTCATGGGAACCGAGAGCATCATCGTCGCGCTGCGCACCGACTGGCGCGCCCTTCTCCTCGATCTCGCGGAGCGCGGCTTCGTCCTGCTGCTGATGGCGCTCTTCCTGATCCGGCTGGCGCCGATGATCGGCAGCGGCGCCTGCAACATCCTGATCGCCTTCTCCGAAGGGTTGAGCGCGATCCTCATCCTCACCCGCCGCGCCGGCGCGGTGGTGGCGACGCCTTATGCCTGGACGATCGCGATCCTCGGCACCTGCTCGCCGCTGCTGGTCGCTCCGGGAGGGGCGCGGTTGATCGACGGGACGGCGCCTTTGATCCTGATGGCGGCGGGGCTGATGTTCAGCATCTCGGCCAAGATCTTCCTCCGCCGCAGCTTCGGCATCCTCCCCGCCAATCGCGGCGTCCGGCGGAACGGCCCCTACCGCCTCGTCCGCCACCCCATGTATGCGGGCTATGTGCTGACTCATGCCGGCTTCCTGATCAGCAGCTTCTCGCTTCGCAACCTGCTCGCTTACGCCGTCTGCTGGACGGCGATGGTGCT
>JAXDOV010000075.1:0-8564 GCA_034668705.1 Sphingomonadales bacterium | reverse complement strand
GCGGCCGCTCTTAAAGAGCTGCACTCATAAAAAAAACCCGCCGGATCGGCGGGCTTTTTCTTGCGGTCACAAGTTTAGCGCCACTCGCGCACGTCGACGAAGTGGCCGGCGATCGCCGCCGCGGCGGCCATGCCGGGCGAGACCAGATGGGTGCGGCCCTTGTAGCCCTGGCGGCCCTCGAAGTTGCGGTTTGACGTCGACGCGCAACGCTCGCCCGGCGCGAGCTGATCCGGGTTCATCGCCAGGCACATCGAGCAGCCCGGCTCGCGCCAGTCGAAGCCGGCCTCGGTGAAGATGCGGTCCAGCCCGTCCGCCTCGGCCTGGCGCTTGACCAGGCCGGAGCCCGGCACGACCAGAGCCTGCTTGATCGAGGCGCTGATCCTGCGGCCGCGGACCACGTCCGCCGCCTGGCGCAGATCCTCGATCCGGCTGTTGGTGCAGCTGCCGATGAAGATATGCTCGACGGCGACGTCCTGCAGCTTCTGGCCGGGGACGAGGCCCATATAATCGAGCGCCTTGCGCGCCGCCGCCCGGCGGGCGGGATCGGCGAAGCTGTCCGGCTCGGGAACGAAGCCGGTGATCGGCGCGACGTCCTCCGGGCTGGTGCCCCAGCTGACGGTCGGCGCCACCTCGCCGGCGTCGAAGCGCAGGCTGCGGTCGAAGCGCGCGCCCTCGTCGGTCGCGAGCGCCGTCCAGGCGGCGACCGCCCGCTCCCAGGCCTCGCCCTGCGGCGCCATCGGCCGGCCCTGCAGATAGGAGAAGGTCTTGGCGTCGGGCGCGAACAAGCCGGAGCGGGCGCCCGCCTCGATCGACATGTTGGCGATGGTGAGCCGCCCCTCGACGCTCATCGACGCGAAGGCCTCGCCGCGATATTCGATGACATGGCCGGTGCCGCCGCCGGTGCCGATCCGGCCGATGATGTCGAGGATCAGGTCCTTGGGCGCGACGCCGAAGCCGAGGCTCCCCTCGACCCGGATCTCCATCACCTTCGACGGCTTCAGCTGCAGCGTCTGGGTGGCGAGGACGTGCTCGACCTCGCTGGTGCCGATGCCGAAGGCGAGCGCGCCCAGCGCGCCGTGCGCGGCGGTGTGGCTGTCGCCGCAGACCAGGGTCGTGCCCGGCAGGGTGAAGCCCTGCTCCGGGCCGACGACGTGGACGATGCCCTGCTCGGCGGCATTCGCATCGATATAGGGCACGCCGAACTCGGCGACGTTCGCCTCCAGCGCCGCGAGCTGCCCGGCGCTCTGAGGATCGGCGATCGGCAGGCGGTCGCCCTTCGCGTCGACCCGCTTCGTCGTCGGCAGATTATGGTCGGCGACGGCCAAAGTCAGGTCCGGCCGGCGCACCCGGCGCCCGGCCAGCCGCAGCCCCTCGAAAGCCTGGGGCGAGGTCACTTCGTGGACGAGGTGCCGGTCGATATAGAGCAGGCAGGTGCCGTCCTCGGCCCGCTCGACGACGTGCGAGTCCCAGATCTTCTCGTAGAGCGTGCGGGGCGCCGGGTTCACGCGCAGCATCCCCGGTTCATCGCGATCAGCTCCACCATCGCATTGTGGTGGATCACCCGCGCCTTCAGGATCTCGCGGACGCGGTCGCCGAAGGCGGCGCAGCCATGGTCGCCGTCGAGGTCGGCGGTGCGGCAGCCTTCGACCAAAGTGGCCTCGAGCGCGCGGTTCAGCATGTTCGCTTCCTCCGGCAGGTCGAGCGCCTGGTCGAGCAGCATCGCCGCGCTGGCGATGGCGCCGGCCGGATTGGCGATGTCGCGGCCGACCAGATCCGGCGCCGAGCCGTGGATCGGCTCGAACAGCCGGGCCCCGTCATGGCCGGCGCTGGCCGAGGCGAGCAGGCCGATCGAGCCGCCGATCGCCGAGAGCTGGTCGGAGAGGATGTCGCCGAACATGTTCTCGGTGAGGATCACGTCGAAGCGCGACGGATGCGTCACCAGGGCCATCGCCGCGGCGTCGATATAGAGATGGTCGAGCGCGACGTCCGGATAGTGCAGCGCCACCGCCTCGACCGTCTTGCGCCACAGGCGGGAGGTGGCGAGCACGTTGGCCTTGTCGACCGAGGTCACCTTGTGGCGGCGGCGCCGCGCCGCCTGGAAGGCGACATGGGCGATCCGCTCGATCTCGACCCGCGAATAGGCGCAGAGGTCGGAGGCATTGTCGTCGTCCTGGCTCTTGTCGCCGAAATAGAGCCCGCCGGTCAGCTCGCGCACGACGAGGACGTCGGAGCCGGCGGCGATGTCGGCCTTGAGCGGCGAGAAGCGCTCCATCCCCGCGATCACCCGCGCCGGGCGGAGATTGGCGTAGAGGCCGAGGCCGGAGCGCAGGCCGAGCAGCCCCGCTTCGGGCCGCGGGTCGGCGTTGTCCCATTTCGGCCCGCCGACCGCGCCCAGCAGGATGGCGTCGGCCCGCTCGCAGGCGGCGAGCGTCGCCGGCGGCAGCGGATCGCCGCAGGCGTCGATCGCGGCGCCGCCGATCGCATGCGTCTCGAAGCGGAGGCCGAGGTCGCAGGCGTCCGACAGCAGCTCGAGGCATTTCACCGCCTCGGCGGTGACTTCCGGGCCGATGCCGTCGCCGGGCAGCAGGACGATGTTGGGCACGTCTCTTTTCCTTCGGTTCAGGCGGCGCGGATCGCGGCGGGCGGCGAGGCGCGCAGCGCGCGCACCGCCTCGGCATTGCCGGCGGCGTCGATGAAGGCGGAGACGCAGCAGGGCAGGATGTCCCGCGCCCGGGCGCGGCCGGCGAAGATCTCGCCCTCGCAGTCGATCGTCATCTCGACGAGGACGCTCGCCCCCTGCCCGTCGACATCCTCCTCGTCCGGATCGGCGGCGAGATATTGCATCTCCAGCGTCTCGACCCGGGCGGGGATGCGCATCATCTGGCTGACCGCGGCGAAGGCGGCGTCGAGCGCGCCCGGCGCCGAGGCGATGTCGGTGACGCGGCCGCGTTCGCCATGGTCGAGCTCGACCCGGGCGACCGGCGAGGCCTTGTCCGAGACCGGCGCGCGGATGTCGACCTTGGACAATTTCCACAGCTGCCGCGGCCGGCCCGTCTCCAGCTCGGCGAGGATGGCGAGCAGGCGGGCGGTGTCGACGATGCCGACCTCGTCCGCCAGCGCGCGGAAGGCGGTGAAGGCGCGGTCCAGCTTCGGTCCTTCGAGCACATAGCCCAGGGCCTTGGCGCGCGATGCCAGCGCATGGCGGCCGCTATGCCGGCCGAGGACGATGCCTTCGATGCTGAGCCCGATATCCTCCGGCTCCATGATCTCGTAGGTCGCGCGATCCTGCAGCATGCCGTGCTGGTGGATGCCGGATTCATGGGCGAAGGCGTTGGCGCCGACGATCGACTTGTTGCGCGGCGCCGGCGTGTTGGTGACCTGGGCGAGCGTGCGGCTCGCCGCCATGATCCGCGTCGTGTCGATGCCGGTCGCGACTCCGAAGGCGTCGGCCCGGGTTTTCAAGGCCATGACCACTTCCTCCAGCGCGCAATTGCCGGCCCGTTCGCCGATGCCGTTCACGGCGCATTCGATCTGGCGCGCCCCGCCCCGGACCGCGGCCAGCGAATTGGCGACGGCCATGCCGAGATCGTCATGGCAATGGGTCGAGAAGATCGTCCCTCGCGGCCGCTCGACATGGGCGGCGAGGAAGCGGAACAGGTCGTAAATCTCGTCCGGAATGGTGTAGCCGACCGTGTCGGGGACGTTCAGCGTCGAGGCGCCGTTCGCGGCCGCGGCCGACAGGCATTCGACGAGGAAGTCGCGCTCGGTGCGGATCGCGTCCTCGGCCGAGAATTCGACGTCGTCGGTGAAGGTGCGGGCATAAGCGACCGAGGTGCGGATCGCGTCCAGCACCTGGTCGCGGCTCATGTGCAATTTCGCGTCGCGGTGGATCGGGCTGGTGCCGAGGAAGATGTGGATGCGGCGGCGCTGCGCCGGAACCAGCGCATTCGCGGCGGCGAGCACGTCGCCGGGAATGGCGCGGGCGAGCGCGCAGATCACCGGCCCCTCGACCCGCTCGGCGATGGTGGCGATCGAGCGCGCGTCGGTCTCGGACGAAGCGGCGAAGCCGGCCTCGATCACGTCGACCCTGAGCGCGGCGAGGGCGTGCGCCATGCGCAGCTTGCCCTCCGGAGTCATCGAGAAACCGGGCGCCTGCTCGCCGTCGCGCAGACTGGTGTCGAAGATCCTTACCCGGTCGGTCATGATGCACCCAAATCGGAGGAAAAGATTGAGACGTCGCGAACCTGATGGCGGCGGCCGCGCCGGCGCGCGCGCAAGGCGTCGCGGACCGGCAGGGCGACCGCGAGGGCCTTGCGGGGGGCGCGCGTCGCCATGTCAGGCCGCCTTGGCGTCCGGCTGGTTCTGCAGCCAGGCCATGTGCTGGCGCAGGCGCGCGCCGACCTTCTCGATCGGCTGGTCGAGATCGGCGGCGAGCAGGGCGTCGTAATTCTGCTTGCCGCCCTCATTCTCGGCGATCCAGTCGAAGGCGAAGCGGCCGGTGCGGATGTCGCGCAGCACTTCGCGCATCCGCTCGCGCGTCTCGGCATTGATCACCCGCGGCCCGGAGACGAGGTCGCCATATTTGGCGGTCTCCGAGATGAACTGGTGCATCTTGGCCAGCCCGCCCTCGTAGAGCAAATCGACGATCAGCTTCAGCTCGTGCAGGCATTCGAAATAGGCGACCTCCGGCTTGTAGCCCTCCTCGACCAGGATCGAATAAGCCGAGGTGACCAGCTCGCTGACGCCGCCGCAGAGCACCGCCTGCTCGCCGAACAGATCGGTCTCGGTCTCCTCGCGGATGGTGGTTTCGATCGCGCCGGCGAGGGTGCCGCCGATGCCGGAGGCATAGGCCAGGGCCCTGGCGCGGGCGCCGCCGGTCGCGTCCTGCTGGACGGCGAACAGGCAGGGCACGCCGCGGCCGATCTCATATTCGCGGCGGACGAGGTCGCCCGGCCCCTTGGGCGCGACCAGGATGACGTCGATGTCGCGGCGGGGAACGATCTCGCCATAATGGACCGAGAAGCCATGGGCGACGAGCAGGGCGTCGCCCGGCGACAGGTTCGGCGCGATGTCATGGGCATAGACCTTGCGGTGGCTCATATCGGGGGTCAGCAATGCCACCAGCGAGGCCTGCTTCGCCGCTTCCGCCGGCGTGAATGTGCGGAAGCCGTCCGCCCGCGCCCGCCGCTCGGCGGTGCCGCCCGCGCGCGCCCCGACGATCACGTCGAAGCCGCTGTCCCGCAGGTTGCGCGCATGGGAGCGGCCCTGGCTGCCATAGCCGATGATCGCGATCGGTCCGCCCTTGAGGACGGACCGGTCGGCATCGGCTTCGGTATAGATCGTCTCCAACTGGATTCTCCTTCGTCGGGCAAAAGAAAACCCCCGTTCCTTGCGGGAGCGGGGGTTCCGGTTTCCGGTCCTGCCTGGACCTTGTCTCAGAGCCTGGGGCCGCTCCCCCGATATTCGCCGGTAAGTACGATAATGCCGGTAAGTCCAATGAGGGTGAGGCGGTCGGCGACGGGCGCCTCCGCTTTCCTATTCCCGTTCAGCGCCCATTTCGGCTGCACGATCGGTTTCCCTCGGATGGGACGCCCAGTTTGGGATCCCGTTCCCTTTCTCCATGCTGCATTGCGGCGGTTCATTCAAGTCCAAAATGCGGTTGCGCGGTGCATTTCGGCCTTTAATGTGCGCCGCTCCGGCGCCTCTCCCGCTGGATTGTATCCCAAACGCAATAGGAAATCCACATGCCCTCTCCTCCCTGGCCGTCCCGCGAAATGGTCGAAGGCCCCGCCCGGGCGCCGGCCCGCGCCATGCTTCGCGCCGCCGGCTATGACGAGGAGGCGCTGGCCAAACCGCTGATCGCGATCGTCAACAGCTGGTCGACGGTGACGCCGTGCAACATGCATCTGCGCGGCCTCGCCGACCATGTCCGCCGCGGCATCGAGGAAGCCGGCGGCACCGCGATCGACTTCAACACCATCGTCGTCACCGACGGCATCGCCATGGGCACGCGCGGCATGCGCGCCTCGCTGATGAGCCGCGAGCTGATCGCCGATTCCGCCGAGCTCGCCGTGCGCGGCCATTCGCTGGACGGCGTGCTGTTCCTGGTCGGCTGCGACAAGACCATCCCCGCCGCGGCGATGGCGGCGGCGCGGCTCGATCTGCCGAGCGTGATCCTCTACGGCGGCTCGATCATGCCGGGCCGGGTCGACGGCAAGGCGATCACCATCCAGGACGTGTTCGAGGCGGTCGGCGCCCATAGCGCCGGCACGATCGGCGACGCGCAGCTGGCGGCGGTCGAGCGCGGCGCCTGTCCGGGCGCCGGCGCCTGCGGCGGCCAGTTCACCGCGAATACGATGGCGCTGGCGATGACCTTCCTCGGCCTGTCGCCGATGGGCGTCAACGACGTCCCCGCCGTCCATCCCGACAAGCCCGCCGCCGCCTATGAGGCGGGCTGGGCGACGGTCGACGCGGTCAAGGCGGGCCGCAATGCGCGCAGCCTGATCACCCTCGCCGCCCTGCGCAACGCGGCGGTGGCGGGAACGGCGACCGCCGGCTCGACCAACCTCGTCCTCCACCTCCTCGCCATCGCCCGCGAGGCCGGCTTCGGCGAGGACGTCTTCGACATCGACCTGTTCGACGAGGTGTCGCGGCGGACGCCGGTGATCGCCGATCTGAAGCCCGGCGGCCGCTTCATGGCGCCGGACATGAGCGCGGCGGGCGGCACCCCCCTGCTCGGCCGGCGGCTGATGGAAGCCGGCCTGATCGCCGACGCGCCGACCGTCACCGGCCGGTCGCTCTTCTCCTATTTCGAGGAGGCGGCCGAGACCGAGGGCCAGCAGGTGATCGTCCCCGCCGACCGGCCGATCAAGGAGCGCGGCGGCTTCGGCATCCTCTACGGCAATATCGCGCCGGACGGCTGCGTGGTGAAGCTCGCCGGCCACGGCAAATTGCTCTTCGAGGGCCCGGCCAAGGTCTATGACGGCGAGGAGGCCTGTTTCGAAGCCCTCACCCATGGCGGCATCGAGGCCGGCGACGTCGTCGTCATCCGCGGCGAAGGGCCGGTCGGCGGCCCCGGCATGCGCGAGATGCTCGCCATCACCGCCGCCATCCAGGGCCGCGGCCTCGGCGACAGCGTCGCCCTGGTCACCGACGGCCGCTTCTCGGGCGCCACCTACGGCTTCATGGTCGGCCACATCGCCCCCGAAGCCGCGCGCGGCGGCCCCGTCGCTTTGCTCCACACCGGCGACCGCATCCGCATCGACGTCGAGGCCCGCGTCATCGAGACCGACGCGGACCTGTCGGCGCGGACGGCCAAGCCCTGGACGCCCTCGCCGGAAGCGACCGGCGCCTATGCCAAATATGCCGCACTGGTCGGCTCCGCCTCCCACGGCGCCGTGACGAGCGGCGTCTAACCCTCCCCCGTCATTGCGACCCCGGCGAAAGCCGGGGGAAGCAATCCAGTGCTGACGAAGACCGAGACGCCGGACCGGATTGCAGCCTCGCGGCCGCGAAGCTCGCAATGACGAAAGTAAGAATGGTTCACGCGAAGGCGCGAAGACGCGAAGGGCGCGCGTCACGACCCTCTCGTCATCCTGACGAAAGTCAGGATCCACCTTCTCCCTTTTTTCTCCTTCGCGCCTTCGCGTGAACGATCCTGCAGCAGCTGACGCCGCTACGCGGCAAGAGATAGGATTCGCGCAGAGACGCAGAGGCGCAGAGGGACCGGTGGTTCCCCCACCTTCGCGGCGAAGCCGCATTCCCTCTTTCTTCTCTGCGTCTCTGCGTCTCTGCGCGAACGATCTGCAGCCCCGGCTGCCGCTACGCGGCCAGAGATTTTTGGTTCACGCGAAGGCGCGAAGACGCGAAGGGCGCGCGTCACGACCCTCTCGTCATCCTGACCAAAGTCAGGATCCACCTTCTTCCTTTTCTCCTTCGCGCCTTCGCGCCTTCGCGTGAACGATCAACAGCGGTCGATGCCGCTGCGCGGCCAGAAATCTTGGTTCGCGCAGAGACGCAGAGGCGCAGAGGGACCGGTGGTTCCCCCACCTTCGCGGCGAAGCCGCAATCCTCTTTCTTCTCCGCGTCTCTGCGTCTCTGCGCGAACCATCAACAGCCGTCGATGCCGCTACGCGGGAAGCGATTCGACCTCCAGCGCGGCCGCCAACGCATCGAGGCGGGGGGCGATCGACACCTTCCGCCCCTCCCGCCCGAGGATCGCCTTCAGCGCCGGCGGCGGGTCGATCCTGGCGCCGATCAGCGGCTCGATCGTCTCGGCGAACTTGAACGGATGGGCGGTGGCGGCAGCAATCCAGGGCCGGGCGTCGCGTTCCTCCTCGGGAAGCCGCGCATAGGCTTCCGCCGCGGTGGCGGAATGCGGGCACCAGACATAATTGCTCGCTTCGTACTCGGCGCGGATGCGGGCGCGGATCGCATCGTCCTCGACCAGCTCCACCCGCGCCTCGCGCAGCGCCGGCGGCAGCGCCGCCAGCCGCTCGAAATTGCTCGGCGCGCCGACGTCCATCGCATTGGCGATCGTCGCGACCGCCGGCCGCGGCGCATAG
>JAXDOV010000074.1:0-11145 GCA_034668705.1 Sphingomonadales bacterium | reverse complement strand
CCTGGTCTGGCTGCTCGTCAGCCTCGGCTTCGGCCTCTACGTGTCCCATTTCGGCAATTACAACGCGACCTACGGCTCGCTGGGCGGCGTCGTCGTCTTCCTCACCTGGCTCTATCTCAGCGCCTATATCCTGCTGATGGGCGGCGAGCTGAATGCCGAAATGGAGAAGGAATCCTGAGCCGACCGCGGCCCGATCGCGATATTGGCTTGCCGCCGACGACTGTGCTAATCGAGTGGTTGCAGGGGCTTGCGACTCGGGGGGGGCACAAGACGTGGCTTTGTTCTCGTTCTTACGATGGAGCCGTTTGGGCGCCGAATGGCTTGACGGCCTCTCCTGGCGCATGTTGCCGGACGGCGGCGCCGCGGCCGGCATGCTCCTCGCGCGCGATACCGGCCTTGCACACGAGACTGGCCTTGCGCGCGATGCGGGCCAGCCCCTCTCCGTCTCGCAGCCGCTCCCGAACGTACCGGCGGACGGGACGATTTCGACGCAGGCCGCGCAAGCCACGTTCGCCACCCTCGCCGCCGAGGCTCCGATCGTCTGGCTGCTGCCGCGCGACGCGCAGCCGGCGGCGGCGCTGTCGCCGCTGGGCAGCACCGATGCCGGCGCCGTCGCCGCGGCAAGCTTCGTGACGCCGTCCGGCCAGCATATCGAATTCGTCTCCTCCGACCCCGCTGCCGGCCTCGGCGGAGGCCTGTTCATCGACGCCGATACGCGGACCATCCTCACCGGATCCGGGATGGACCATTCCCTCGCCGGCCCCGACAACCAGATCGTCCTGCGCGGCGACAACGGCAATTTGACGATGACGGCATTCGGCGGGCTGTTCGAGCGCGTCACCCTGCTCGACGGCTCCAGCTACACCCTGGCCGCGGCCGCCGGCGACGTCGCGTCCGGCCACACGCTCACCGTCTCGGCCTTCGGGCTCGGCGCGGGCAACCATCTCTCCTTCGACGGATCGGCGGTGACTGAGGGCCGCTTCGTCATCGGCGGCGGCGCCGGCGACGACCTCCTCGTCGGAGGCGGCAGCGCCGATGCGATCGAGGGCGGCCGCGGCGCCGACACGCTGACCGGCGGCGGCGGCGCCGACCGCTTCCTCTACACCGCCGCCGCCGATTCGACCGGCGCCCATTACGACACGATCACCGATTTCGCCTTCGGCAGCGATCTGATCGACCTGCCGGTGAGCGTGACCGGCCTGGACGCGGCGGTGACCAAGGGCGCGCTCTCCCAGGGCAGCTTCGACGCCGATCTCGCGGCCGCGCTCGGCCCGGCCGTGCTCGGCGCGGGCCATGCCCTGTTCTTCACCCCCGATTCGGGCCAGCTTGCCGGCCAGACCTTTCTCGTCGTCGACGCCAATGGCGAGGCCGGCTACCAGGCGGGCGTCGATTTCGTCATCCATTTCGCCTCGGTGCCGCCCGCGGACCTGCACGGAACCGGCTTCCTGGCCTGACCTCCGCGGCGCGCGATCGGCTCAGTCGACCCGCATCGCGACCGCCGCCAGGCTCTCCGCCTCGATCAGGATCGCATCGTCGGCGAGGCCCGTCGCCGTCGCCTCGCGGCCGACGATGACCAGCACCGGCACCGCCATCGGCGACACCCGGTCGAGCTTCATATGGACCATCGTGCCCTGGGCGCGGTCGAGCAATCGGGCGAGGCGGCCGACCTCGGTGAGCTTGCCCTTGGCGTCGTCCCAGGCCGCGCGCAGCAGCAGATGGTCGGGCTCGTAGCGGCGCAGCACGTCGTAGATGAGATCGGTCGAGAAGGTCACCTGCCGCCCCGATTTGCGCCTGCCCGGATGGTGGCGCTCGACCAGGCCGCCGATCACCGCCACCTCGCGAAAGGCGCGCTTCAGCAGGTTCGAGCCCTGCACCCAGTCGACGAACTCGTCCTCGAGCAGATCGGGCGAGAGCAGGGACGCCGGATCCTCGATCGGCTCCAGCGCGTAGCAGGCGAGCGCATAATCGTTGGAGACGAAGCCCAAAGGCTTCAGCCCGGCGCTCTCCATCCGCCGCGTGATCAGCATGCCGAGCGACTGATGCGCGTTCCAGCCCTCGAAGGAATAGACGACCATGTAATGGCGATGCTCGTGCGGGAAGGTCTCGACCAGCAACTGGTCGGGCCGGGGCAGCATCGACCGAGTGGCCTGGACCTCCAGCCATTCGCGCACGTCGTCGGGGAAGCGCGGCCATTGCTCGCGGTCCCAGAGGAACTGGCGGACGCGGTCGGCGAGGTTGGTGGTCATCGCCATGCGGGTGCCGACATAGGTCGGGATGCGGGCGGATTTGGTGGTGGCGTGGACGAACAGATCGGTGCCGTCGATCTTCTCCACCTCCAGCACCAGGCCGGCGAAGAAGAAGGTGTCGCCCGGCGACAGGGTCGAGGCGAAATATTCCTCGACCGTGCCGAGCTTGCGGCCGCGGCGGAAGCGGACATCGAGCAGAGGCGCGTCGACGATGATGCCGGCGTTCATCCGGTGCTGCTGGATGAAGCGCGGATGGGAGACGCGCCAGGTCCCATCCGGGTCGCGGGTCAATCGGCGGAAACGATCGTAGGCGCGCAGCGAATAGCCGCCATTCTCGATATAGGAGAGAATCTGGCGGAACAGGTCTTCGGACAGGCCTGCATAAGGCGCTGCGGAACGGACCTCCGCCAGCATCTCCTCCTCGCGGAAGGGCGCGGCGGAGGCGGCGGCCATGATGTGCTGGGCGAGGACGTCGACCGCGCCGGGGCGGAAATGATCCGGGTCGAGCTCGTGCCGCTCGATCGCGTCGAGCGCGGCGCGCGCCTCGAGATATTCGAAGCGGTTGCCCGGCACGACGATCGCCTCCGACGGCTCGTCGAGCCGGTGGTTGGCGCGGCCGATCCGCTGGAGGAGGCGCGACGAGCCCTTCGGCGCGCCCATCTGGATGACGAGGTCGATGTCGCCCCAGTCGACGCCGAGATCGAGGCTGGCGGTGCAGACGAGGCCGCGCAGCCGCCCCGCCGCCATCGCCGACTCGACCTTGCGCCGCGCCTCGACCGACAGCGAGCCGTGGTGGATGCCGATCGGCAGGCCTTCATCATTCACCGTCCACAGATCCTGGAAGATCAATTCGGCGAGGCTGCGGGTGTTGCAGAAGACGAGCGTCATCTTGTGCCGCTCGATCTCGCGCATCACGTTCTGCGCCGCCCAGCGTCCGCTATGGCCGGACCAGGGGATGCGCTCGTCCTCCGGCAGCATGATCGCGACCCGGGGCTCGGCGCCGGGATCGCCGATGACAAGATCGACCAGCCCGGCATCGCCGTGCGGCGCCAGCCAGCCCTGATAGGCTTCGGGATCGGCGACGGTGGCGGAGAGCGCCACCCGCCGCATCGCCGGCGCCAGTCTCTGCAGGCGCGCCAGCGAGAGCGAGAGGAGGTCGCCGCGCTTGCCGCTGGCGAAGGCGTGGACCTCATCGACCACCACCGTCTTCAGGCCGGCGAAGAGCTGCGCGCTGTCTTCATGGCTGAGCAGCAGGCTCAGCGATTCCGGCGTGGTCAGCAGGATTTGCGGCGGCCGCACCCGCTGCCGCGCCTTGCGGTCGGCCGGGGTGTCGCCGGTGCGGGTCTCGACCCGGATCGGCAACCCCATCTCCTCGACCGGCGCCAGCAGATTGCGCTGCACGTCGACGGCGAGCGCCTTGAGCGGCGAGATGTAGAGGCTGTGAAGGCCTTCGGTCGGCATCTCGGCCAGCGCGACGATCGAAGGCAGGAAGCCGGCCAGGGTCTTGCCCGCCCCGGTCGGCGCGACCAGCAGCACGCTCCGCCCCGCCTGCGCGGCCGCCAGCATCTCGAGCTGGTGCCGGCGCGGCGTCCACCCCTTCGCCGCGAACCAGGCGGCGATAGCGGGGGGCAGGCCGTTATCCGTCATCCCGGACCTGATCCGGGGCCCACGCACAGGGCGTCCATCAAACTTCCGATAGCTTGTTCATGGGTCCTGACTGTCGTCAGGATGACGAAGGAGCAAGGTTCAGGCCCGCCCGTCATCCCCGCGGCGGCGGGCTTCCTCTTCCTCGCGATAGACTTCGCGGGTGGCGCGCTCGGTCTCGTCCTTCTCGCGGCGCGAGGAGCGATTGCGCAGGATCGCCCAGATCAGGACCACGACCAGCAGCGCCGGACCGACGATGTCCAGGATCGCCCAGTTCAATCCGCCCAGATCCATGGCTCAACCTCCTCGCCGTCGCGTCTCCATTTCCCGCTGCGCCTTGGCGCCTCGGGCAGCACCGCCATAGAACATCATCAGGCCGGTGAAGTTTCCACATCGAGCAGCTGTGCAATGGCCCGCATTGCCCACCTACTCAAACCAGCCTGATCATGTTCTATAGCTCCCGATGGCCCGCCTCGGTTCCTGGATCGAGCCTTTCCCGGAAGGCATTTACATAAGGCCGGCCGATGCCTGGGTCGATCCCGCCGTGCCGAAGGCGCGCGCGCTCGTCACCCACGGCCATGGCGATCACGCCCGCGGCGGCCATGAAAATGTATGGGCGACGCCCGAGACGCTGGCGATCATGGCATGCCGCTACGGCCCGCAGGCGGGCGGCCATGCGGTGACCTATGGCGAGGTTTTCCGGCTCGACCCTTCGACAGGCTCAGGACGCGGCGGCGTCGAGGTGACCTTCGTCCCCGCCGGCCATGTGCTCGGCTCCGCCCAGATCGTGCTGGAATATGGCGGCGAGCGCGTCGTGATCTCGGGCGATTACAAGCGCCGGCCCGATCCGACCTGCCCGCCGTTCGAGCCGGTGCCGTGCGACATCTTCGTCACCGAGGCGACCTTTGGCCTGCCGGTCTTCCGCCACCCCGATACGGGATCCGAGATCGACCGGCTGCTCGGCCGGCTGCATGAGAATCCGGACCGCTGCATCCTCGTCGGCGCCTATGCGCTCGGCAAGGCGCAGCGGCTGATCGCAGAGCTGCGGTGCCGCGGCCATGAGGAGCCGGTCTACATCCACGGCGCGCTCCAGCGGCTGTGCGACCTCTATGTCGAACATGGCGTCGCGCTCGGCGATATCCGCCCCGCCACCGGCGCCTCCAAAGCGGAGCTGAAGGGCAGGATCGTCGTCGCGCCGCCGGGCGCGCTCAACGACCGCTGGTCGCGCCGCCTCCCCGACCCGATCACGGCCATGGCCTCGGGCTGGATGCGGATCCGCCAGCGCGCCCGCCAGCGCAACGTCGAGCTGCCGCTGATCGTCTCCGACCATGCCGATTGGGACGAGCTGACCCGGACCATCTCCGAGCTGCAGCCGCGCGAAGTGTGGATCACCCATGGCCGCGAGGACGCGCTGATGCACTGGTGCATGACCCACCAGATCAAGGCGCGCGAGCTCAACCTCGTCGGCCGCGAGGACGAGGACGATTAGCAGACGGCCGCTTTGGGACTTTCGCACCGCTGCGGCCGCCTCCGCGTCCGGGATCAGTCGAACAGGCTGGAGACGGAAGATTCGTCGGCGATCCGCTTGATCGCTTCGCCGAGCAGAGGCGCGATGGTGAGCAGCCGCACCTTGGGCGTCGCGGCGGCGGCCTCGCTCTGCTCGATCGAATCGGTGATCACCAATTCCTCGAGCGCCGATTTGTCGACCCGAGCCACCGCGCCGCCGGAAAGGACGCCGTGGGTGCAATAGGCGACGACGCCCTCCGCGCCGCCTTCCTTGAGCGCCGCCGCGGCGTTGGCGAGGGTGCCGCCCGAATCGACCATGTCGTCGATCAGGATGCAGAAGCGGCCGCCGACGTCGCCGATGATGTTCATCACCTCGGATTCGCCCGGCTTCTCGCGTCTCTTGTCGACGATGGCGAGCGGGGCATTGTCGAGGCGCTTGGCCAGCGCCCGGGCGCGGACGACGCCGCCGACGTCGGGCGAGACGACGGTGAGGGGCCGGCCGGAGAAGCGCGCCTTGATGTCCTCCGACATCACCGGCGCGGCGTAGAGATTGTCGGTCGGGATGTCGAAGAAGCCCTGGATCTGGCCGGCATGGAGGTCGACCGAGAGGACGCGGTTGGCGCCGGCGACCGTGATCAGATTGGCGACCAGCTTGGCCGAGATCGGCGTGCGCGGCCCGGGCTTCCGGTCCTGCCGGGCATAGCCGAAATAGGGGACAACGGCCGTGATCCTTTTCGCCGAGGCGCGGCGGAGCGCGTCGATGCAGATCAGCAGCTCCATCAGATTGTCATTGGCCGGATAGGAGGTCGACTGAACGACGAACACGTCCTCGCCGCGGACATTCTCGTTGATCTCGACGAACACCTCCTCGTCGGCGAAGCGGCGCACGCTGGTGTCGGTGATCGGCATTTCGAGATAGGCCGCGATGTCGCGCACCAGAGGCAGGTTCGAATTGCCCGCCATCAGCTTCATCACCTGCCTCCGCCTCTGCCGCCCGTGCCCGCCCTCATAAGGGCGAGGCCCCCGAAGGCAAGGGCGTTGCCGGGTCCGGGCCCGCCTCCTAGAGCGGCCCGATGAACGTGGTCACCCGCTTCGCCCCGGCGCCGACCGGACGGCTCCATGTCGGCAATATCCGCACCGCCGTGCACAATTGGCTGTGGGCGCGGAAGAATGGCGGCCGCTTCCTGCTTCGGCTCGACGACACCGACCGGGAGCGGTCGCGGGAGGAATATGCCGCCGGCATCAGCGAGGATCTCGCCTGGCTGGGGCTGGCGCCGGACGAGGCATATCGCCAGTCGGACCGCTTCGAGCGCTACGACGCAGCGCTCGAGCGGCTGAAGGAATCGGGGCGCGCCTATCCGGCCTATGAGACGGCGCAGGAGCTGGAGCTGAAGCGCAAGGTGCAGCTCGGGCGCGGCAGGCCGCCGGTCTACGACCGGGCGGCGCTCGAGCTCGACGCGGCGGATCGGGCGCGGCTGGAGGCGGAGGGGCGGCGGCCGCATTGGCGCTTCCGGCTCGATCACGACGCGCCGATCCGCTGGGTGGACCTGATCCGCGGCCCGCAGCATTTCGATCCGGCCTTGCTGTCCGACCCGGTGGTGCGGCGCGAGGACTGCAGCTGGCTCTACATGCTGCCGAGCGCGGTCGACGATATCGCGCTGGGCGTGAGCCATGTCGTCCGCGGCGAGGACCATGTCACCAATACCGCGCTCCAGATCCAGATGTTCGAAGCCCTGGGAGCGGCGCCGCCCGCTTTCGCCCATGAGGCCTTGCTGGTCGGATCGGAAGGAAAGCTGTCGAAACGGCTGGGCTCGCTCGGCGTCGACGCGATGCGCGAGGCCGGGATCGAGCCGGCGGCCCTGGTCGCCAAGCTGGCCCGGATCGGCACCAGCCTGCCGGTCGAGCCGGTGATCGCGGCCGAGACGCTGATCGAGGGATTCGACTTCGCGACCTTCGGCCGGGCGCCGGCCCGGTTCGACCTCGACGAGCTGGCGGGGCTCAGCGCCAAGATCGTCCACCAGCTTCCGTTCGGAGCGGTGGCGGACCGGCTTCCCGCGAATATGGCGCCCGGCGACTGGCTGGCGATCCGGCCGAACCTGCGCATGGTCGCCGAAGCGGACGATTGGTGGACGATCCTCCACGGCCATGTCGAGACGAAGGCGGCGGAAGAGGATCGCCCCGTCATCGCCGCCGCAGTCGAGGCGGCGCGTGCGATCGACTGGGCGGTCGAGCCGTGGCGCCAGCTCGTGGCTTCGGTAAAGGAAGCCAGTGGACGAAGCGGCAAGGCCCTGTTCCTGCCGCTGCGCCGTGCGCTCACCGGCCGCGACAGCGGCCCCGAAATGGCGGCCCTGCTGCCGCTGATCGGCCGCGACGAGGCGGTCGCCCGCCTGGAAGCCGCGCTGTAGAATCGGTTTCGTTCGAACGCCTGCCCGGCTTTCGCGGGGAACATCAGGGCAGGAGACGAAGCGCCGGGGCGCCATCGAGCGCCCCCTCCGAACGGCCGCTTCAATCTCCGTCGAGCAGGGCTTTGCTCCCCTTTTTCGCAGCATCGGAACAAACAGGCTTTTCCCGGCTTTGGATATATTGTAACATTATGTTATGAGATATCCTCTCATAATCGCCGGAGCCGCTCCAGCGGCCAAACCAAGGAGAGTCGCATGACCGAAGGAGGATTCTACCAGCAAAAGCGCCTCAGCCCGACGGGGATGACCGTCGTCGTCCTGCTCCACGGCGCCGCGATTGCCGCTTTGATGTCGGCGAAGATGGACATGCCGATCAGGGAGATTTTCGAGCCGATCCACATCTACCCCGTTCCGGTTCCCCCGCCGCCGCCGCCGTACCCGGTTCCGCCGCCGCCGGAGACACAGACGCAGGATACGCAACCCACCGTCATTCCCCCCATCGTCGACCCGCCATTCCAGCATCCGGTCGACTTTCCCCCCCTTCCGCCCTCTCCGCCGCCCCCTTTCAGCGGCGGATCGGGCACCGGTCCGCTCGTCGCGCCGCCGCCTCCCGCGCCGCCGAAATTCGAGCCGGCGCGGGCAAGGGCCAATCTCGGTTCCTATGTTTCGAACGCCGATTATCCCGACGCCGCGATCCGCGGCGAGGAGCAGGGGATTACGCGCTTCCGCCTGTCGGTCGGCGCCGACGGCCGCGTCACCGACTGCATCGTGACCGGATCGAGCGGCTCTTCATCGCTCGACGCCGCGACCTGCCGGCTGATGCGCAGCCGCGCCCGCTTCGCGCCCGCCCGCGACGGCAGCGGCAATCCGACCAGCGACAATGTCGCCAGCGCGATTCGCTGGGTCCTTCCCGACGGCTGATGCGGGGAAGGCCGGGGGGAGGCTGGCGCGCGGGACGGAGGGTGACTATCTTGCGGACATGTCCTGGTTCCCCCGTCCCGCCGCGCCCAAGGCTCTCTGGGCCGATATCCGCGCCTTCACGTCGGAGCGCAGCCGCTATCAATGGGCCGGCCTGGCGGTCGCGATCACGATGCCGCTGCTGATCGTCGCCGGCTTCCTGCACGATTCCTCGCACGGCATTCAGCCGGGTCCGCAGATCATCTACGCCCAGAGCTGGCCGACCAGCCGCACCGATGCCGAGATCAAGGCCGATCAGAAGCGCGACCAGGCGCGGCGCGAGGCGGCGATCAAGGAGCGGCAGCGCCAGTTCAGGAAGCTGGACAAGGATCTGGATCGATTGGGGATTTGAAGGTCGGCAAGCTGAACGGCGACGAACGCTGGATGGCGGCGGCGGCGGCGCTGGGCGAGCGCGGCCGCGGCCGCACCGCCCCCAATCCCAATGTCGGCTGCGTGATCGTGAAGGAAGGGCGCATCCTTGGCCGCGGCTGGACCCAGCCGGGAGGCCGCCCCCATGCCGAGCAGATGGCGCTGGCGGAGGCGGGCGAGGCGGCGGCCGGCGCGACCGTCTATGTGACGCTCGAACCCTGCGCCCACCTCTCCGCCCGCGGCGGCGCCTGCGCCGATGCCTTGGTCCAGGCCGGCGTGGCGCGCGTGGTGGCGGCCTTGCGCGACCCCTATCCGCCGGTCGACGGCCGCGGCTTCGATCGGCTCGGCGCGGCCGGCATCGACCTGGTCACCGGCACCGGCGCCGGGAGAGCGGCGCGGTCGATGGCCGGCTTCCTCACCCGCCAGCGGCTCGGCCGCCCCTTCGTCACGCTGAAGCTCGCTTTGTCGCTCGACGGCAGGATCGCGCTTGCCGACGGCGAAAGCCGCTGGATCACCGGCGAGGATGCCCGCGCCCACGCCCATCTCGAGCGGGCGCGGTCGGACATGATCCTCGTCGGCCGCGGCACCTATGATGCGGACGGCCCGGGCCTCGACGTGCGGCTGCCGGGGCTCGAGGACAGGTCGCCGCGGCGGGCGCTGCTGACCCGCGGCGGCGCGCCCGAGGGCTGGACCTGGCTCGCGGCGCCGGAGGAGGTCCACCGGCTTCATGACGTCAACGATCTGCTGGTCGAGGGCGGCGCCGGCACCGCCGCATCCTTCCTTGCCGCCGACCTCGTCGACCGGCTGCTCATCTATCGCGCGCCGATCCTGATCGGCGACGGCCGGCCGGCGATCGGCGGGATCGGCCTGGCGAGCCTCGCCGACGCCCATGGCCGCTGGCGGGCGGCCGAGTCGCATGCGCTTGGAATCGACCGGCTTGACGTCTACGAGCGCCGGCGAGACTGACATGTTCACAGGCATCATCACCGATATCGGCCGCGTCGTCGCGGCGGAGGAAAAAGGCGATCTGCGCCTGCGCGTCGCCTGCGGCTACGAGATGGAGAGCGTCGATCTCGGCGCCTCGATCGCCTGCTCGGGCGTCTGCCTGACCGTCGTCGACAAGGGGCCGGACTGGTTCGCCGTCGACCTGTCCGGCGAAACGCTCTCCCGCACCGCGCCCGGCCTCTGGGCGGAAGGCGCGCGGCTCAACCTCGAACGCTCGCTCCGCCTCGGCGACGAGCTTGGCGGCCATATCGTCACCGGCCATGTCGACGGCCTCGGCGAGGTGGTCGCGGCCGAGCCGAGCGGCGATTCGGTCGTCGTCGCCATCGCCGCCCCCGAATCGCTGGCCCCTTATATCGCCGCCAAGGGATCGATCGCCGTCGACGGCGCCTCGCTGACCGTGAACGAGGTCGAGGGCGGGCGCTTCACCGTCAACGTCATCCCCCATACGGCGCAGCAGACCACGCTCGACAGCCTCGTTCCCGGCCGCCGGGTCAATCTCGAGATCGACATCCTCGCCCGCTATATCGGCCGGATGCTGGAGCTGCGGCGCTGATGGAGCGGGGCTTCCTCTCCTCGCCCGAAGAGCTGATCGACGAGGCGCGCAACGGCCGCATGTTCATCCTCGTCGACGACGAGGACCGGGAGAATGAGGGCGACCTCGTCATCCCCGCGCAGATGGCGACGCCGGACGCGATCAACTTCATGGCGACCCACGGCCGCGGCCTGATCTGCCTCGCCTTGACGCGGCCCAGGGTCGAGCAGCTCGGCCTGCAGCTGATGAGCCGCCACAACGGCACCCGCCACGAGACCGCCTTCACCACCTCGATCGAGGCGAAGGAGGGGGTGACGACCGGCATTTCCGCCGCCGACCGGGCGCGCACCGTCTCGGTGGCGATCGACGCCGCCAAGGGCCCCGAGCATATCGTCACGCCGGGCCACGTCTTCCCGCTGGTCGCGCAGGATGGCGGCGTGCTGATCCGCGCCGGCCATACCGAGGCGGCGGTCGACGTCTCCCG
>JAXDOV010000073.1:0-61264 GCA_034668705.1 Sphingomonadales bacterium | reverse complement strand
GTGGCCCGCGGTGGCTGAGAGACGCGACATGCTCCCGCCCGATGGAGCATCTCATGAAGCAGTTCGGTAACCTTGCGGACGCCCAGACGCTCGCACTTGCGATCGTCGACACTCTGCCCGAGCCGTTCGTCGTGCTCGATGAGGGATTGCGCGTGCTCGCCGCCAGCCGCTGCTTCTTCGAATTCTTCCGGGAGGATGCGGCGCACATACGCGGACGGCCTTTCTTCGAGCTTGGCGGCGGGCAGTGGGACATGCCGGCCCTGCGCTTGTTGATCGAGACGATCATTTCCAGCCAAAGGGCGATCGACAACTTTGAGGTCGAGCACGATTTCCTTCACATCGGCCGTCGCACGATGCTGCTCAACGCGCGCCTCGTCCGTTCCGAGGAAAGCTCCGGCCCGATGATCCTGATCGCGTTCAAGGACATCAGCGCCCGCCGCCTGATCGAGCGGGAGAAGCAGGAGTTGCTGGAGCATACCGAGCAGCTCCTCGTCCAGCACCAGACCCTGCTCCGGGAGATGGAGCATCGGATCGCGAACAGCCTGCAGATCATCGCCAGCATCCTGCTGCTCAAGGCTGGCGCGGTCGCGTCCGAGGAAACCCGGCACGAGCTGCGCGACGCCCATAAGAGGGTGATGTCGGTGGCCGCGGTGCAAAGCTACCTCCATGCCGCCGACGGCATCGAACGGATCGACATTGCCGCTTATCTGACCAAGCTCGGCGCCGGTCTCGCCGCCTCCATGATCGGTCCGCATCAGGGGATCGAGATCGAGGTTGTGGCAGACGAAGGTGCGCTTCAGTCGAGCCACGCAGTGAGCCTGGGCCTGATCGTGACCGAGCTTATCATAAACGCCATCAAATATGCCTTTCCAACGGCGCGCGCGGGGGCTCGAATCCTGATCACCTTCGAGTTTCACGAGCCGGATTGGAAGCTCACCGTCTCCGACAATGGGACCGGCAGGGACGCGGCGGCGACCCCCGGATCGGGCGGGTTGGGGACGGCCATCGTGGCGGCGCTTGCAAAGCAGCTCCAGGCGCAGATCCACGAGGTCTCCAGTGCGAGCGGCCTCCGCGTCGAGGTCACGCATGCGACCTTCGCATCACATCTGCCCGTCGCGGCCTGATCGGCGAGAAAGGGTCAGCGGCGCAGGTTACGGCGTGATCGCCACCTTGAGCACGCCGTCGCGCTGGTTGGCGAAGAGCTCATAGGCCTTCTCGATGCGGTCGAGCGGGAATCGGTGTGTGACCATCGCGCCGAGATCCACGCGGCCGGACTCGATGACAGCCATCAGCCGGCGCATCCGTTCCTTCCCGCCCGGGCAAAGGGATGTGACGATCCTGTTGTCGCCGAGTCCTGCGGAGAATGCATCCACCGGGATGACGAGGTCGCCGGAATAGACTCCCAGGCTCGACAGCGTTCCTCCCGGACGCAACACGCGCAGCGCGGACTGAAAGGTGCCCTGCGTCCCAAGCGCCTCGATGGCGACGTCGGCGCCGCGACCGTCCGTCAGCCTCATGATCTCCGCCACGGGATCGGCGGATGCGAAGTCGATGACGTGGTCGGCGCCGAGCTTCCTGGCCGCTGCCATTCGGACGGGTAGCGTATCGACGCCGATGATGTTGGTCGCGCCCATCAGCTTCGCCCCGGCGACGGCGCACAGACCGATAGGTCCCAGGGCGAACACTGCCACGGTATCACCGATCCTGACCCCGCCTTTCTCGGCGCCGGCAAAGCCCGTTGACATGATGTCGGGACACATGAGCACTTGCTCGTCGGAGAGGTGGTCCGGGATGGGGCTCAGGTTCGCGATCGCGTCGGGCACGAGTACGTATTCCGCCTGGCAGCCGTCGATGGTGTTGCCGAAGCGCCAGCCGCCCATCCGCTTGAAGCCATGGCGCGTGTCCGGCCCATCCTGCGAATGGCAGCCGCACAATGACGCGTAGCTGTGCCCGCTCGGGGTGATCGCTCCGGCGATGACCCGCTGGCCCTCGTGATATCCGCTCACGGCGGAGCCGAGCTTCTCGATCACGCCGGCGGGCTCATGGCCGATGGTGAGCCCCTTTGCGACCGGATATTCGCCTTTGAGGATGTGGATGTCGGTCCCGCAGATCGTGGTGGTTGTGATGCGGATCAGGGCATCCGTCACGCCGACATGCGGGATCGGTTTCTGATCGAGGACGATCCTGCCCGGTTCGACGAAGATCGCGGCTTTCATGTGAGTGATGTCGGTGTCCCTCTTGATTTGGCGCCGTAGGCGCGCGCCGCCAGCGAGGGACAGCTCCAGACGACGCTCGAAGCGTTCGAAGCCATGCCCGCGCTCACTGCTCCGGCGAGATATGCCTCCCGAGTGCCGCCTTTAACGTGCAGCCAAGCCCTTCGGGTGCGAAATCCGTCCCGCGTCCTCCGCTGTCGCGGCCAGGCAATTTTCGATAGCCGCATCCCAGGGAAATCGGGCGTCCATGTTCCACGACAGGTCCGATCGGGCCGGGGCCGACAGCGTGCCGTTAGATTGCCTGGATCGCAAAGCGAGCGCTCGCGCTGAATTCGCCGGTTTGGCCTCGAAGGCGCCGGGCTGAGCGCAGCGGCATGATCAGGCCGCCGCGTGAAGATAGGCGGGGTTGAAGTCGGCGACTTCGCGCAGCCGTCCCCAGTCGACGATCCGGACCTCGCGCCTGTCCTGGGCGATGAGGCCTTCGTCCCTCAGCCTGCGCAGCATCCGGTTGACGTGGACGGGGGTGAGGCCGGTGGCGTCCGCGATGTCGGTTTGCGTCATCGGCAGCTCGAACCGTTCGGGGGGACCGAGGCCGGCTTTGGCCCCGCGCGCCGCGAACTCGCACAGCATGTGCGCCACCCGACATTTGGCGTCCCTGCGGCCGACATTGAGAACCCATTCTCGGAAGACCGAGGCGTCGATCAGGCAATCGCGCCACAACGCCTCCCCGATCTTGGGCCGCTCCCGGCAGAGTCGCTTCAGCGCGCGCACGGGGATCCAGGCCACCTTCGCGTCGGTGATCGCCTGAACATGATGGTCGGCCCTTGGCAGGAAGAGATGCTGCAGGTCCAGGATATCGCCCGGCAGGTGGAAGGAGACGATCTGGCGCCCGCCCCGCGACGCCCTTTTGTAACGGCAGGCATAGCCTTGGACGAGCAGGCAGCAGTCGGAAGTCTCCTGGCCCTCCCGGACCAGCTTGCGGGAGGAGCGGACCTCCTCGATGCGATAGGTCAGCCTGGCCAAGGCGATACGGTCTTCATGGTCGAGGTCCGACAGCCGGGCGAGCTTCGCGATCAATGCTTTCAGCGGGTCGTCCACGGTCGCAGTCATGGCTCTCCTCATCATGGATGCGGCGGCGAAACGTTCGTCCCGAAAACCGGTTGCAACCATCGCATCTCCAGCCCTGGATTCATCGGCATGACGTGTTCGCACATGCAGCAAACGCCTTTGCATTTGAGCCGGCCGGCAGATGGGCTCAGGGTCTCCGTCACGGAGAGGCGTGTCCTGCGAGCCAACCAAGGAGGTTCGTCATGTTTCGTCCGATCGCTGCCCTCGGCCTGCTCCTCGTCCCCGCCGCCGCCATGGCCGCTCCACCGTCCCGGCAGACGGTCGAGCAGGACGGTTATCGCTTCGAGATCGCCACGCAATTGATGCCGGGAGGGATCATCCGGATCGAAGGCAACATGCTCGACAATGGCGACCCGATCCGCCTGGCAGTGGATCGCTCGGGCTATGTCAGCGGCTTCATCGGCCGCGCGGAGGTCGATTTCTCGATCGAAAGGGCGAAGCGCGATCAGCTTGCCGCATCGCTCGCCCCGGCTCCCGTTCTGGCCTCCGCCTCGGCTGCGCCCAACCAGGGCGGTTCAGAACAACGATAAGAAGCGGTGCCGCGCGTGGGCGAGACGGACGCGACGGGCGGTGAATGCCCTGTGCCCTTGGCCAAGGCTCTCACCGCCGCCCTCGGCGCGCCTCATGAAACCTTGGCGATCGGGCGGTGCCGACATTACGCGCTGTTCATGGCCGCGCCACCATGACGACGGCGGAGATGCGATAATCCGGACCGGTCGCTGCCGGGCCCTGCCGTGACGGCAATGGGTGGGGCGAGGAGTCACCCCGCACCATGGCCGACGAGCAGCATCCCCTCAACCTGCCACCGCATTTGCCGGAGATCTTCGTCGACGAAGCGGCACAATTCTTCCTCCTGAACGGCGTCCTCCGCATCACCTTCGCGAGCGTGCGACCGGACGAAAAGGGAGGACCTGTGCGCACGGCCACGGCGCGCATCGCGATGCCGGTCCGGGGAGGCCAGAAATTCGCCATCGGCCTCTGGGATTTCCTGAAGAAGCAGGGGCTCGATCCCGCCAAGCTGGTGACGTCGCCGGGACAATCGCCCCAATAAGCAGCGGACGAATTCGCGGCGTCTCCGGCCTGAGCGGATCGGCCGCCGGGCTCGGTATCGCGCAAGCGGGAAATCCTCTAGGCGCAGGATCATGCGTCTTGGGGTGAATTGCTGGCGGATCGAACGGGCGAGCCGGGCGAGCGTGATCGTCGATGCCGCCGATTATTTCCGCCTCGCGCGCGCGGCGATGCTCAAGGCGCGCCGGCGGATCATGCTGGTCGGCTGGGATTTCGATGCCCGGATCGAGCTCGAAGGCGCGGATCGCGACGGCGGCCCGGCCAGCGTCGGCGAGTTCGTCTATTGGCTGGTCGAGCAGAATCCGGAGCTCGAAGTCTTCCTGCTGCGCTGGGATACCGGCGCGCTCAAGACGATCTTCCGCGGAACGACCATCCTGACCCTGCTCAAATGGATGCGTCACAAGCGCATCCACACCAAGCTCGACGGCGCCCATCCGACCGGCGCGTCGCATCATCAGAAGATCGTGATCATCGACGATTGCTTCGCTTTTTGCGGCGGGATCGACATGACCGGCGACCGCTGGGACACGCGCGCCCATCGCGACGGCGATCCGAGGCGGGTGCGGCCGAACGGCAAGCTTTACGACCCCTGGCACGACGCGACCTGGGCGCTCGAGGGGCCGGCGGCGGCGGCGCTTGGCAGCCTGTGCCGCGAGCGCTGGCAACGGGCGGGCTGCGCCGCGCTCGCGCCGGTCGATTGCCGCGCTGATTGCTGGCCGGACGGGCTGCCCGCGGATTTCGAGCAGGTCGACATCGCCATATCCCGCGCCGAGCCCGAGATGCCAGGCCACTCCGCCGTGCTGGAGGTCGAGCAGCTCTTTCTCGATCAGATCGCCGGCGCCGAGCGCTTCATCTATGCCGAAAACCAGTATTTCGCGTCGCGGCGGATCGCCCAGGCGATCGCGCAGAGGCTCGACCGGGACGATTGTCCGGAGATCGTGCTGATCGAGCCGCTGTCTTCGAACGGCTGGCTGCAGGCGGTGGCGATGGACAGCGCGCGGGCGCGATTGATCGAAGCCCTGCGCCGCCGCGATCGCAATGGCCGCCTGCGCATCTACCATCCCTATACGGCGGCGGGCGAACCGATCTACGTCCACGCCAAGATCATGATCGTCGACGACCGGATCCTGCGCGTCGGCTCCGCCAACATGAACAACCGGTCGCTGCGGCTCGACACCGAATGCGACGTGACGATCGACGCCGGGGTCGGCGGCAATGCCCCGCGATCGGGCGCGATCCGCGCCATTCGCGAGGGGCTGATCGCCGAGCATCTCGGGCTCGATCGCGCGGCTCTGTCCGCGGCGACCGGCGAGGATCGCTCGCTGATCGGGACGCTGGAGCGGCTGCGCGGGGACCGGCTGCGCCCCTATGAGACGCCGGACATCAATGCCGTCGAGGCCTGGCTTGCCGATAACGAGATCCTGGATCCCGAAGGGCCGGAGGAGATGTTCGAACCGTTGAGCCGCCGCGGGCTGCTGCGGAGGGTCATGCGTCGCGGCTGACGGACGGAGCGCGGGGCCGCCCCACCTCGCCTGCATCTGCGGCCTCGGGGCCGGGGGACCTCCCGTTTAATCGTTTCGAAGTGCCTCTGGCCTATACCGTCGGCGGGCCTGTAGCTTAACCAACAGAGCAGACCGCAGATTACGGTCAGGTGCAGGCGCAAATCCTGCTGGGCCCACCACAGCCGCGCCATAACCGGACGATTTCAGTCGGGCGTCACCGACGCCAGGCCGGCGAGCGGGTCGTCGGGCCGGGGCAGGGTCAGCGCCGACGCATGAGGCGGCAGCACCAGGCCGGGGGCCGCAGCGATGGCGGCGTCGGCCGGGTTGAAGAGGTTGACGATCTCGCTCCCGTCGGGCCTGCGCGACCACTGGACGATCAGGGGCTCGTCCCGGCCGAGGCCGGGAAAGCTGCACGAAAGCCGGCGCTCGCGGAGCAAGGCGGCGAACAGCTGCGCACGCTCGTCGCTCAATTCGTCGAGCTTGTCGCTGGTCATCAGGACGCCGCCGGCGAGGCCCGCGAACAAAGCCAGCGAGCGTATCTGGTCGCCGGTGAGATCGTGGAAGCGGTCGCGCAAGAGGATGCAATCGGGATCGGCCTGCCAGAGGATGCCGGAGCCGTGGTTGCGGGTGAGCTGGTCGCGCAACAGGCTCTCCGCCGAATAATCGCCGTTCCAGGTCACGCCGATGTCGCGGCCGATCCGGACCGCATCGACATAGCCGACCGACGCCCAGAGCGGGCAGCCGCAGCCCAGCCACAAGGAATCCTCGCCGATCTCCTCGCGGATCAGGGCAGCCATCAGGCGCCAGATCCGGATGCGCGACAGGCCGTCCCGGTGCCACCGCGCGACGTCGGGGCCATATTCGCCGCCGAACAGCATGAAGTCGGTCTTGAAGTAGCGAGCGCCCCAATCTCGGCGCCAAATGCGGAACACGCGGCGGATATGGGCCTCGGCCTCGGGGTGGGTGACGTCGAGGATGTAATATTCCTCGCTTCTCTTGTGCCAGCGGAACTCGCCGTAGAATTTCATATGGGCGAGTGGCGCCCCATCGTCGCGGCGCTTCACCACCCAGTCGGGATGCTCGGCGTAGAGGCGGCTGCGATTGCCGACCATGAACGGCGCGATCCACAGGCCGGGGACGAAGCCGGCCGCCTCGACCTCGGCGAGGACCGGCTTCATCCCGCGCGGGAATTGCGGCTTCACGTCGAGCCAGTCGCCCATTTCGGGGGTGAAGCCGTCGTCGATCTGGAAGACGTCCAGCGGCACCCGGTGGCGGTCGCGAAAGGCGGTGGCGGCGCCCAGATGGTCGAGGATCGTCGCTTCGTCGATCGCCGCATAGAGGCTGTACCAGGAGCACCAGCCGGTGATCCGCCGCTCGGGCAGGCGCGGCGGCAGCGGCGATTCAGCGGCGACGAGGCGCGACCAGGAGCGCAGCGCCTCCTCGACATCCTCCGCGACGAGGAGGACGATCGGTTCCGCCTCGACTGCGCCGGGCTCGGCCGCGCCGTCGAACAGGGTCTCCATGTCGAAGGTGAACGCGTCCGCCTCGCCGCCGAAGCGGAAGCGGTTCTGGAATCGGTCGTGGCGGGTGAAGCCGACCACCAGCGCACCCTCACCGTCCTGCGGCAGCAGGGCGGTCATGGCGAAGCCGAGCGCCGGCGATTTGGCGGGCGGCCCGTCGCCCGGCGGCGTGCCGGGTTCGACGAAGAAGCTGCCGTCCCAGCTCTGATAGCCGTTGCGCAGGTAAAGCCGGACGCCCTCGACCCGGCCGAAGCGGAGGCCCAGGCTCTGCGGCGCCTCGACGTCCGCCATCCGCAAGCTCAGCCGGAGTGCATCGCCGTCTTCCTGGATGTCGAGGGCGGCGGCCAGCCCCAGGCTGGAGGCGGGCCGGCCGTCGACCAGAGGCTCGATCCCGGAGAGCCGGATCCCCCGCCAGACCAAGACGCCGTCGGGCTCGAACTCAATCGCCATCGGCAAGCCTCAGCTCGCGTCCCTCGTCCGCGGAGCGTCGCGCGGCAAGCGCGAGGCGCAAAGTCGCCGCGCCTTCGCGGAGCGGAACGCGGGGCGGGCGGCCGTCCCGGATCGCGGCGGCGACGTCGGCGAGCTGGGCGACGAACGGGTCGGTGGTTCCTGCCAATGCCTCTTCCGCGACCTCGCCCGTGATGCGGGTGAAGATGGCATTGTTCCAGTCGGCGAAGCGGCCGGTCATCCGCTCGGCGTAAAGCGACCATTCCTTCTGCCACCGCCCCGGCACGGCGATGTTGCTGGCATTGAGCGTGGCGAGCCGGCCGTCGTCCCAGCCGAAGATCATCGCCGAGACGTCCTCGATATCGTAGCCGGGCGTGTTCCGGTGGAAGAGGTTGGCGGCCCGCGCGTAGACGCGGTCGGGTTCGCCCATGAACAGGCGGACGAGATCGATCAGGTGGATGGCCTGCTCGAGCATCTGCCCGCCGGACCTGGCCCGCTCGCGCCACCACGGGGCGTGGAGGGCATTGCAATGATAGGCGCCGGCGAAAAGGCCGACGCGGCCCGCATCGCTCGCCTGCCAGCGGGCGACGGCGTCGCCGAACCGGTACATGAAGCCGACCGCGGCGACCACGCCGGCGCTCTCGACGGCAGCGACCAGGCGGTCGGCGATCTCCTGGTCGAGCGCGATCGGCTTCTCGACCAGCAGATGGACGCCGCAGGCGGCGGCCCGCTCGATCTCGCCGGAGCGGATTGAGGGCGGCAGGGCGACGATCAGCAGGTCGATGCCGACGTCCAGCAGGGCGTCGAGGTCGGTACAGGCCCGGCCGCCATGCGCCGCCGCGAAGGCCTCGGTCCGCGCCAGGTCGCGGCCGCAGCAGCCGGCCAGCTCCATCTCTCCGGCAAGCGCGGCGACGGCGCCGGCGTGGCGGACGCCGATGCCGCCGCAGCCGAGCAGGCCGACGCGCAGCCGGCTCATGCCGGGCCGAAGTCCAGCACGGCCTGCATCAGCCCCGGCGCGCCGGCGTCGAGGCGCGCGAACAGGTCGGGCGCCTGCTCGAATGGGGCCTCATGGGTGATGAGCGGAACCAGATCGAGCGCGCCCTCGTGCTGGAGGTCGACGGCGGTCCGCCACAGGCGCGGCTTCGACCAGCGATAGTTCGCCTCCGGCGCGACGCCGGAGATTTGCGAGCAGATCAGCTGGACGCGATTGTGGTGAAATTCCTCGCCGAGCCGCAGGCCGGGCACCTCGCCCTGGAAGAAGCCCATGGCGACCACCCGGGCGGAATAGGCGACGGCGCGGATCGCGTCGGCGAGGGCAGGGGGGGCGCCCGACACCTCGATGCAGGAATCGGCGCCGCGGCCGCCGGTCGCCGCCTTGATTGCCTCGGCCGCGCCGCCGCCCGTCGGGTCGAGCGCCGCATGCGCGCCGAGCCGCAGGGCGAGGTCGCGGCGCGACGGGTCGGGATCGACACCGATCACCCGGGCACCGGAGCGGCGCGCGGCCTGGGCGACGATCTGGCCGGGGACGCCGAGGCCGAATACGGCGACCGTATCGCCGATC
Organism: Sphingomonadales bacterium; assembly: GCA_034668705.1. Classification (GTDB taxonomy): domain Bacteria; phylum Pseudomonadota; class Alphaproteobacteria; order Sphingomonadales; family Sphingomonadaceae; genus Allosphingosinicella. The sequence continues at coordinate 51,825 of JAXDOV010000073.1, read as the reverse complement.
CGGATCTGCGCGTCGTGGACGCCGTTCAGCGCCACCGCGCCGATATGGGAGAAGATACCGATGCGGGGATCGGCGTCGTCCGGGATCAGCCGCTCGCGCGCGTAATCGGCGGTGGCGACGTGATGCGTGCGGTGCCCCCAGGTGCCGTAGACGCGCCGGCCCGGCTTGAGGTCGCCGGCGCCGGCACCGGTCTCGACGATCTCGCCGACCTCCTCATAGCCGAGGTTACGGACCGGCCAGGGCCAGCTCGGGCGGTCGGCGTCGACGAACAGGCGGCGCTCCTCGTCGAAGCGGCGGTGCATGAACGGATTGGTGCCGCGATATTGCGACAGCTCGGTGCCGGCGCTGATCCCCGAATGGAGGGTACGGATCAACACTTCGCCCTCGGCGGGCGGCCGCAGCTCGAGCGGCTCGAAGGCGAGCCGGCGCGGCGCGGTCAGGAGGAGGGCGGCGGGGCCGGTCACGCCGCCGCCTCATGCTCGTTGGCGAGCACCGCCTCGCGGGTCGAGCGGCGCATCGCCAGCAGAACCACGACGGCGATGAAATAGAGGCCGGCGAGCGAGGTCATGCCGCCCGCCATGCCGAAACGCTCCGCGGTCTGCGCGACGAAGATCGGCGTCAGTCCGGCGCCGATGAAGCCGGTGGTCGTCATCATGCCCACTGCGGTCGCGCGGGCGTGAGGCGGGACGACGTCGTGCATCGCCGAATAGATGCAGCCGTCGAACAGGCCCTTGCCGATGCTGGTCGCGAGCAGGACCGCGCCGACGGTCATCGCCGTCTTCGCCCCGACCAGCGGCAGCAGCAGGATGCCGGCGGCGCCGAGCCCGATCATCAGGGTGTAGAAGCGGCCGATCGGGCTCCTCTTCGCCAGCGTGTCGGCGAGATAGCCGCCGACCGGCACGGTGAGAAAGCCGGCGAGGTTGATCGTCGCCGAGCCGTAGAAAGCGGAATGGGCGAGATTGAGGCCGAGCGCGTCATGGACGAAGGTCGGCGCCCAGATGGTGACGCCGTTCGAGGCGCCGTTGGCGAGGAAGAAGACGAGGCAGAGCATCACCGCCGGCTTGATCCTGAGGACGACGCCGATCGGCTCCTTTCGCTCCTGACCGGCGGCGGCCGGCGCCCGGGCGGGCGCGTCGCGCAGCATCCGGGTGAGGAAGGCCGCATAGACGACGCCGACGCCGGCGAAGGCGATGAACGGCGCGTGCCAGCCGATCCGGTCGGCGAGCAAGCCGGCGAAGATCGACCCCAGGCCGGCGCCGGCGAAGACGGCGGTCTGGTGGATGGAGAGGGCGCGGCTGCGCATCGCCGGCCGGTGCCAGTCGCTGATCAGGGCGGTGGCCGTCGGGTAGTAGAAGGCCTCGCCGAAGGCGACCACGCCGCGCAGGGCGAGCAGCATCGCAAAGCCGGTCGAGAGCGAGGCGATGCCGGTGGCGACGCTCCAGAAAGCGAGGCCGTAGACGATCACCCGCGTCCGCCGCACGCTGTCGCCGAGCCGGCCGGCGAAGAAGGCGGTCGCCGCATAGATCCAGAAGAAGACCGAGCTGAGCAGAGCGAGCCGGGTCGGGGTGAGATGGAACTGGTCGCGCAGCTGCGGCATCACCGCGACCAGGATCGACCGGTCGGCGGAGTTCAGGAAGGCGACCAGCCAGAGCAGGCCGATCAGGACCCAGGGATAATGGACGCCGGCCCCGGCGCGTGAAGGCGGCTTCACCATCTCATCCTCCCCGGTCGGGTTCGATCAGGATCGCGCGGAAATCGTTGACGTTGGTGAAGGTGGGGCCGGTGACGACGAGGTCGCCGAGCCGCTCGAAGAAGACATAGGCGTCGTTGCGGGCGAGATGGGCCGCCGGATCGAGGCCGAGCTTGCGCGCCCGCGCCAGCGTGTCCGGAAGCACGATCGCGCCCGCCGCATTCTCGGTGCCGTCGATGCCGTCGGTATCGCAGGCGAGCGCCGAAATGCCCGGCGCGCCGTTCAGCGCGATGGCGAGGCCGAGCAGATATTCGAGGTTGCGGCCGCCCCGGCCCTGCGGGTTGACCACGGTCACCGTCGCTTCGCCGCCGGAGATGATCGCGCGGCGCTTGCCGTCGCCGGCGAGGCGGCGGGAGAGCGCGGCATGGCTGGCGCCAAGATAGCGCGCCTCCGCCTGGAGCTGGTCGCCGAGATCGGTCACCGCATAGCCGCGCCGCTCCGCCTCGCGGGCGGCGGCGGCGAGCGCGTCGCGGGCGCGGGCGATGATCGAAGCTTCGCCGCCGGCCAGGCCGAGCGCGTCGCCGGGCGGAGTCTCGTTGGCCGGATCGTCCAGAGCGGCGGCCACGCTCGCCGGCGGCGACAGCTTGTACTTGGCGACGATGTCGCGGGCGTCCTGCAGCGTCGATTCGTCGGCGACGGTCGGGCCCGAGGAGACGTAGGACGGGTCGTCGCCGGGCACGTCGGAGATGATCCAGGTGGTGACGTGGGCGCGGCCGGCGGCGACGGCGAGGCGGCCGCCCTTGATCCGGGAGAGGTGCTTCCGCACCGAATTGATCTCGGCGATGGTGGCGCCGGAGCGGAGCAGCAGCCGGGTCGTCGCCTGCTTGTCGGCGAGGGTGACGCCGGCGGTCGGCGCCGCCAGCAAAGCCGATCCGCCGCCCGACAGCAGGACGAGCAGGTGATCGCCCGCTTCGAGCCCCTCGGCCAGCTCGAGCGCGCGCAGGGCGGCGCGGACGCTGTTCTCGTCCGGATAGGGATGGCCGGCCTCGATCAGCTCCATGCCGGGATCCGGGGCGAAGCCTTCCGGGACATGGTCGTAGCGAGTGACGACGAGGCCGGTCAGCGGCACGATGCTGCGGCCGCGGGCGACCCGCATCATCTCCGCCGCCGCCTTGCCGACGGCGATCGCCACCACCTTCCTGTGCGGGGCGCCGGGGATCGCCGACGGCATCACGACCTCGGGCAGGACCGCCCCGATGGCCGCGTCGAACAGGCCGAGCAACTCCGCCCGTCCGTCCGCCGGGGCCACATCTTTCGTCTCGGGCGTCAACGTCGCGATCTTCCCCTCCGGGACGGCGGGCTATGCTTCCGCTCGTCCAAATCCCACGATCGGCATGGAGGCTGACGGCTCGGGCCATGCGTGGATAGCGGGCGTGTGTGGAACAGACTGTTGCATCGCGCGCAACCTCAATGGATTTCCCAGGACAGGATCGGGCGGAGATGGTCGACCAGATAGTCGATCAGCGAGCGCACCCGGACCGGCACCGCCTTGGGATCGCCGAACAGAGCGTAGAAGCTGACGTCGGGCGTCTGCCAGCCGGGAAGGACCTCGACCAGCCGGCCCTCGGCAAGGTCGGCCTTGCACATGAAGGCGGGGAGGCTGGCGATGCCGAGCTCCGACACCGCCGCATGGTGGAGCAGCAGCAGATCGTTGCAGGCGAGCTTGGGCAGGAAATCGACCGTCACCTCCTGCTGGCCGTTGTGGAGCCGCCATTTGTGGCGCCGGTCGGTGCCGCCGACCGAGAGCAGGTCGAAGCGCGGCAGCTCGACATGGCTCTGCGGCATGCCCTTGCGCTCGAAATAGCCGGGGGCGCCGAGCGCGCTGCATTCGGTGGTGCCGAGCTTGACCGCGACCAGCTCGGAATCGGGCAGGGGCCCGACCGCCAGGGCGACGTCGAAGCCGCTGCGCAGCAGGTTCGGCGGATCGTCGCTGAGCACGCTGACCAGGCGAACGTCCGGAAAGGCCTTGAGGAAGTCGGCGAGGAGGGGCCCGATCAGGGTCTGGCCGAGCAGATAGGGCACGGCGATGCTGACCACGCCCTGGGGGGTGCTCTGCTGGCTCTGCAGCGCCCGCTCGCCGTCGCGCAGCACGCCCATCGAGCGCAGGCAATATTCGAAGAAGGTGGCGCCGTGCTGGGTGACCGAGACGGCGCGGGTGCTGCGATACAGGAGCTGGGCGCCGAGATGCTCCTCGAGCCGGGTCAGGCGCCGGCTGATCGTCGATTTGGGCAGGCCGAGCAGCTGCCCGGCCTTGGTCAGGCTCTCCGTCTCCACGACCTTGGTGAAGACCAGCAGGTCGCCCATGTCGAGCATTCGTCATTCTCCCGCTGGGGCCCGCTGGGGCTGAAACCCCCGCGGGCAGCCCAATCCGCGCCGCAAGCGATTTCTAGCCCGAAGTTGCGTGGTCGACAACACACTGTTCCAACTTCACCGGCTATTCCTCGGGGCCGTCAAGCCTCAGCTTTCAGGGGCGAGGGCGGATCGATCCGTCCCGACCAGCGGCACGCAGAGGCCGCGCCACAACGAGGGAGGGGAAGACATGCCGAAGGCCGCGCTACAGGACCGCCTGTTCAGGATTTCCCTGCTTTCATCGGCGATCGCGCTCTGCCCGGTCGCGGCGCATGCCCAGGGGCAGCCGCCGATCGACCCGGCCCAGACCACGACCCAGCCGCCCGAGGGCGCGGCGGGCAATACGGTGGCGCAGGGGGAGAACGACCAGGGGACGATCGTCATCACCGGCACCAGCCGCGCCCGCGCCGCGTTCAACACGCCGCTGGCGGTGTCGACGGTGGACAGCAGCCGGCTCGGCAAGCTCGGCGTCAGCAGCCAGGCGGACATTCTCAACTCGATCCCGACGATCAAGGCCGATGCCGGCGGCGGCGAGGTGGCGAGCAACGTCTTCATCCGCGGCCTGCCGTCGGGCGGCCAGTACCAGTTCACGCCGCTCATGTATGACGGGATACCGGTGCTCAGCACCTTCGGCCTGAACTCCTCGGCCTATGACGTCTATTATCGCAACGATCTCGGCATTGACCGGCTCGAATTCGTCCGCGGCGGCGTCTCGAACCTGTTCGGGCCGGGCTCGGTCGCCGGCCTCATCAACTATATCTCGAAGACCGGATCGGACGAGCATCACGGCGTCGCCCAGCTGGAGGTCGCCGAGCATGACCGCTATCGCGGCGACATCGCCGTGTCGGGGCCGCTCGGCGGCGGGCTCTATTACGCCCTTTCGGGCTATTACCGCTTCGACAAGGGCCCGATCCGGACCGGCCTCGACACCAAAGGCGGCCAGATCCGCGGCAACCTCAAATACAAGTTCGCCGACGGCTCGGGCTCGATCACGCTCTACGGCCAGTGGATCGACGACAAGGTCCAATTCTATCTGCCGATCCCGCTCGACGGCACGACCCGCAACCGCATCCCCGGCAATGACGGCAAGACCGTCTTCTCGGTCCAGACCCCGGCCGTGGCCGGCCTGGGCTTCAATACGCCCGACGGGCGCTTCCAGACCGACATCACCGACGGGGTGTCGACCAGGGGCGGGCAGGCGGCGCTCGCCTTCGACAAGAGGTTCGAGGGCGGGTGGCGCGTCACCGGACGGGTCAAATATTCCAACTACAAGCACAAGTTCGGCCTGTGGTCGGACGGCGACGGCGTGATCAACGTGCCGGAAACGCTGCAGAGCTTCCTCACCAACCGCGGCCTCGGCAGCCTCGCCAATGCCAGCTTCACCTTTGCCGACGGCAGCGCGGTCCCGGCCAATTATCTGGTGTTCGCCAACCGCTTCACCGACCGCAACCGGCCGATGCACGACTTCACCGCCGAGCTCAACCTGATCAAGGAGTTCACCACCGGCAGCGCCCAGCACACGGTCACGCTCGGCGGCTTTTACGGCGACGCCGCGGCCCGGGACGTCAACGTCACGACGCGCTATCTCGCCGAATTCAACAACCAGCCGCGGCTCGTCAACCTGGTCGTCCGCAACCCGGTCACCGGCGTGCAGACGATCATCTCGCAGAACGGCCTGCTCGACGCCAGCGTCGCCAATTACGTCAACAACCGCGCCGAAGCGAAGCGCTATGCCGGCTATTTCGCCGACCAGATCGACGCCGGCCGCTTCCTCTTCGACATCGGCGGGCGGGTCGAGCATTATCAGGGCGACATCAGCCGCGAGCGGGTCAGCACCTTCATCACCGACACGACCACGCCCAATCTTTCCACCGCGCTGCGCGACGTGAGCTGGGGCAATGACGCCTTCCTGACCGGAAGGGTGCACACGACCGAATGGGCGGTCGCGCTCGGCGCGCTGTACAAGGTCGCGCGCGGCGTCAACCTCTACGCCAATGCGTCGCGCGGCTATTTCTTCCCTGAAATCCGCGCCGTCCAGTTCCGCCTGCCGCTGCCGACGCCGGTGACGGTGGGCGGGTCGCCGGGCACGCAGAGCTATACCGGCGAGATCATCAAGCAGGCCGAATTCGGCGTCAAATATAGCGGCGGCCGCTTCTCGGCGACGGTCGCGGGCCTCTACACCAAGCTCGACAACCGCCGGCAGATCCTGTTCATCAACGACGGCGCCGGCGGCTTCACGGAGAAGGTGAACATCGTCGCCACCCAATCCTACGGGGTCGAGGTGACGGCCAGCCTGCGCCTCCTCGACCACCTGCGCTTCGACGGCAATCTGACGCTCCAGCATCATCAATATACCAGGTTCGACACGACCCCGCCCGCAGTCGGCCTGGCCACCATCGGCAACAAGCTCGAGCGCCAGCCGAACCTGCTCTACAATGCCGGCCTCTATTATGACGACGACCGGCTCGATGTCTCGATCTTCACCAATTATACCGGCGACAATTTCACCGCGTCGAACAATGCGATCCTGCTCAAGGGCTTCAACGTCGTCACCCTCGACGCCGGCTACAAGATCAGGATCGGGGCGAACAGCGTGCGGGTCGGCGTCAACGTCTTCAACCTGCTCGACACGCAGGCGACGACGGAAGGATCGCCGCGGCTGGACGTCAACCAGACGGTCGGCGGCGCCTATTTCGTCGGCCGGCCGGTGCTGCCGCGGCGGATCATGGGCCGCCTCACCTTCACCTATTAAGCGCTCCCCACTCGGGGGCGGCTCGCCGATCGCAGCCGCCCCCGACTTTTTCGAGGTTCCAGGCGGCCGGATGAACAGCAGATTCGACGAAGCCGCCCGCTTCATCCTCGCCGCCAACGACCGGGGCGGCTACACCGTCCCCAACGGCCGGGTCTATCCGTTCCAGTGGAACTGGGATTCGGCCTTCGTCGCCCTCGGCTTCGACACATTCGACCGCGACCGCGCCTGGACCGAGATCGAGACCCTGTTCCGCGCGCAATGGGATGACGGCTTCCTCCCCCATATCGTCTTCTGGAAGGACGATCCCGGTTACTTCCCGGGCCCGTCCGTCTGGGGCACGGGCAAGCAGCCGGTGACCTCCGGCATCACCCAGCCGCCGGTGGCGGCGAGCGTGGTGCGCAAGCTGTGGGAAAGCGCCGAGGCGGCAGGGGAGGGCCCGGCCTTTCGCGGCCGGCTCGAGGCCCTGTTCCCGAAGCTGATGGCCTGGCACCTCTGGTTTCGCGATTTTCGGGACCCGGAGCAGAGGGGCGTCGTCGTCGCCATGCATCCTTGGGAGACGGGGCGCGACAATTCGCCGGAATGGGACGCGCCGGGCGAGGCGATCGACGTCTCGCAGGTCGGCGATTACGTTCGCCGCGACACCAGCCATCTCGACGCGAAGATGCGGCCGACCAAGCTCGAATATGACCGCTATCTGGCGCTGGTCCAATATGGCCGGGCGCAGGGCTGGGACCATGGCAGGATCGCCGCCGGCAACCCGTTCCGAGTCGCCGATATCGGCATGTCGATGATCCTGCTGCGCGCCAATCGCGACCTGCTGGCGCTCGCGCAGCTGCTCGGCCGCGCGGAGGAGGCGAAGGCGCTCCAGGCGCTGGTCGACCGGGCCGAAAGCGGCATCTCCTGGCTGTGGGACGAGGACAAGCAGGCCTGGTGCTCGCGCGACCTCGTCACCGGCAGATCCTCCGGCTTCGTCACCAGCGCCTCCTTCCTCAATTTCTATGCCGGGCTGCGCGACGAGGCGCGGGACGCGGCGATGCTCGGCCATATCGAGCGGATCGCCGCCGCCGTCGCCTATCTGATGCCGAGCCTCGATCCCGAGGATCCCGGCTTCCAGATGATCCGCTACTGGCGCGGGCCGGTCTGGGCGGTGGTCAATTACATGATCGGCACCGGCCTCGCCGAAGCCGGCCATGGGCAATGGGCCGAAAGGGTGCGCGGCGACACGCTCGGCCTGATCGAGCGCAACGGCTTTTACGAGGCGTTCAGCCCGATCGACGGCTCCGGCAGCGGCGGCGACGATTTCTCCTGGACGGCGGCGATCTGGCTCGCCTGGGCGCGGTGATGGACGCGCGGCGCGCCTTCGCACTCTGCCTCGGAGCGCCGGGCCTCGGAGCGCTGGGCCTCGGAGCGCTGGCCGCGGCCGCCGCAGCCGCTCCGAAGCACGATCCGTCCCGGATCTGCCGGCCCCAGGGCGTCCGCGCCGACGGCCATACGCTCGCCACCGGCGCGATCCAGGCGGCGATCGACGCCTGCGCCAGCCGGGGCGGCGGCATCGTCCCCCTGTCGGGCGGGACCTTCCTCAGCGGCACGCTCGTCCTGCGCGACAATATCACGCTCAGGATCGCGCCGCGCGCGACCCTGCTCGCTTCGCCCCGCATCGAGGATTTCCGCCCCTTCCCGGCGGAGGACGTCGCCAGGATCGGCGTCGAAGGCTCGACCCAGAGCAAGGGCAACGGCCCCTATCACCTGATCCATTCGGACCAGGCCCGCAACATCGCGATCGACGGCGGCGGCACCATCGCCGGCAACGGCCCGGCCTATTGGGACCGCGGCGCGAACGGCGATCCGGTTTCCCGCCGGCCGCGGCCGAGCCCCTTGCTCGAATTCGTCGACACGAGCGGCATCCGGATCGAGAATCTCCATCTCCGCGACGCGGCGGGCTGGACGATCCACCCGCTCGATTCCTCCGACATCGTCATGCGCAATCTGGTGATCCGCAATGACGGCCGCGGCCCGAATACCGACGCGATCGACGTGGATTCCAGCCGCAACGTCGTCATCGCGAAGACCGATATCCAGGCGGGCGACGATTGCATCGTGCTGAAGACGACCGGCCGCCGCGGCGCGCCGGTGAGGCCGACCGAGAATGTCGTCGTCGACGGCACGATCTGCTCGTCCGACGACCAGGGGCTGAAGATCGGCACCGAAAGCCTCGGCGACTTCCGCAACATCGTCTTCACCAACGCATTGATCTGGCATGCGCCGGGCATCTACCGCGCGCCGACCGCGGGCATCTCGATGTCGATGGTCGACGGCGCCAGCTTCGAGAACATCAGGGTCTCCAACATCGTCATCCGCGACACGCATACCCCGCTCTTCCTGCGGCTCGGCAATCGCGGGCGGGGCCAGAAAATTCCGGTGCCGGGACGGCTGCGCAACGTCGTCTTCGCCAACATCCTTGCCACCGGCGGCACGCTCGCCTCGTCGATCACCGGCCTTCCCGGCCATCCGGTCGAAGGCGTGACGCTCAGCAACGTCCGCATCCGCATGGCCGGCGGCGGCAGCGCCGCGCCGATCGCCGTGCCGGAGGCGGCGGGCGACTATCCGCACGCGCCGATGTTCGGCCCGCTGCCGGCGCTGGGGCTTTACGTGCGGCATGTCGACGGGCTCAGCCTGCGCAACCTTCGCATTACTGCGGAGCGGCCGGACGCACGGCCCGCGATCCGGCTCGACGATGTTGCAAAGCTCTCGACCGACCCCATTTCCGCCCGCGGCCTCCGCCGCGCCGACGCAGCCACCCGCCCCAGCCAGCGAGGAAAGACATGAACGCCCGCCGCCTCTCCGCCGCCGAAGCCGATTTCTATGCGCAGAACGGCTATGTCCATGTGAAGGGCCTGCTGACCCGCGAGGAGGCGGCTTTCTATCGGGCGGAAGTCCACGGCATCGCCGAGCGGCAGGGCGAGACCGACGCCACCTGGGCCAGCGTCAAGGCGACGGGGACGAAGATCACCCATTGCCACGACGTCCATTTCCGCTCGGCCGCCTTCACCCGGCTGCTGGTCGACCCGCGCCTCGTCGGCGTCGCCCAGGACATCATCGGGCCCAACGTCCAGCTCCACCACAACAAGATGTTCATCAAGCCGCCGGAGCGCGGCTCGCCCTTTCCGATGCACCAGGATTACCCCTATTTTCCGCACGAGCGGCATTCGATGATCGCGGTGATCCTCCATTTCGACGACGCGCCGGAGGAGAAAGGCTGCCTCCGCGTCTATCCGGGCACGCACAGGCTGGGGCCGCTCGAGGCGGTCGGCGACGACCATCATCTGCCGGAGGACCGGTACCCGATCGAGGGCGCGACGCCGATCCCGGCCGAAGCGGGCGATGCGATCTTCCTCTCCTATTTGCTGGTCCACGGTTCGGGGGTCAACGTCTCCGACGAGCCGCGGACGACCCTGCTCGTCCAGATGCGCGATCCCGAGGACGTGCCGCTGAACGAGGGCCATGCGTCGCGGGGCCAGGGGATGATGCTCGCCGGCATCGATCCGACGCAAAAGTCCTTCGCCTTCGCCTGGGAAGAGGAAGCCGCCTGAGGAGATGGGGCCGACTTTCCTTCTGCTCCTCGCGGTCGCCGGCCCCGACGCCCATTGCGCCGCCCTCGCCGGGCTGAAGCCGCCGGGCGTCACGGTGCTGGCGGCGGAGCCGGTGTCGGGGCGGTTCGCAGCGCCCGACGGGGCGGCGGTGGAGGTGGTTCCCGCCTGCCGGGTCAGCGGCATCGCCGCGCCGGCGCCGGGCTCGCGAATCGGCTTCGAGATCTGGCTGCCGCGTCAGGGCTGGAACGGGCGCTACGTCCAGCTCGGCAGCGGCGGCTTCGGCGGCAATGTTCATTATCCCTCGCTGGCCGCCGAGGCGGCGCGCGGCAATGCGGTCGGCGCCAGCGACAGCGGCCACCGGGCGAATGCCTTCGACGCGCGCTGGGCGGCCCGCAACAAGGCGGCGGTGGAGGATTACGGATACCGGTCGATCAAGGCGACCTCGGACGCCGCCGCGTCGCTGATCGCGGGTTATTACGGCCGCAAGCCGTCCTGGCGCTATTTCGCCGGCTGCTCGAACGGCGGCCGCCAGGCCTTGATGGCGGCGCAAAGATATCCGGACGATTGGGACGGCATCCTGGCGGGCGCACCGCCGGCTCGCTGGACGCACCAGCTCGAGACCTTCGCCGCGCTCCAGCATGGTCTGCGCAGCGCGAGGGGCGGCTGGATCCCGCCGCAATTGCTCCCCGCCATCCAGCGCGCCGCGCTCGCCGCCTGCCCGGCGGGAAGCGTCAAGGCCGGCGTCGCTTTGGCGCCCCTTTCGTGCCGCCTCGACCCGCGGCGCCTCCTCTGCCGGGGCGCCGGCCGTGCCGACTGCCTCACCGCCGCCCAGATCGGCAGCCTCCGCCGCATCGTCGCGGCGGGCTACCAGCCGACCTCCGCGGCGTCGCCGGACGGCTGGGCGCAGTGGATCGTCAATCCCGACCCCGCCGCGCCATCGCAGCGCGCCTTCGCCCTCCAGGCGCAGCGCTTTCTGTTCGCCGACCGCGCCGCGCTTTGGCTCCGCCGCACCCTCGATGCCGACGCCCTCGACTTCACCCGCTTCCGCGCCCGCGGCGGCCGGATCCTCTCCTATTTCGGCTGGGCCGACCCGCTGATCTCGCCGCGCGACGGGGCGGATTATTATCGCCGGGTCGCGGCAAGGAACGGGGGCGGGCCGACCCGGGACTTCTACCGCCTGTTCATGGTCCCCGGCATGACCCATTGCCAGGGCGGCATCGGGCCGGTGAATTTCGGCCAGTCCCTCACCGCCCCCGCCGCCCGACCTGACCCCGCGCATGACGTGCGGCGGGCATTGGAGGATTGGGTGGAGCATGGCGTGGCGCCGGAGGCGCTGATCGCGGCCGATCCTGCGACGTCAGCGGAACGGCGGCTCTCTCCGCTGTAGATGCTGTTCCCCGGCGGAGGCCGGGGCCCAGTGCAGTCTCTGGACCCCGGTTTCCGCCGGGGAACAGATTGGCCAGTCAGCCTGGTTCGCTCGCCTAGGCGGCGATCGCCATCTCATCCGCGCTCTCGTTGCGGGCTGCCTGCGCCTGCGCGGCGCCAGTCTCGGCAGCCTGGCGCGGGTTCGGGACCAGCCAGCGGGAGAAAGCCACGACCAGCCCGAGCCCGAGATAGGCGCCGACCACGGCCGCGGGCTGGAAGATCAGCAGGGCGGCGAAGGCGATCCTGAGCCAAAGCGGATTGAAGCCGAAATCGTCGCCGACAGCCTGGCAGATACCGAGGATGTTATCGTCCCGGAAGGGAAGGGCAGGCTGAGAGCTTTGCATCGAGTGACTCCTTTGGCGCAGCGGGCCCATGCCCGCCTGGATGCCAAACCCCTGAGCACGAGCCGTGCCAAGATTGGGAAGACGCTGTTTTTCAACATCTTAGGTGAATGACGGCTGAGGCCAACACGCGATCGGCTATGGCCTTGCGCCAAATATTGGGAATCGCCGCCAAGTGAATGGCGCGTTCGAGCATCCGGCCGCCTCGGCCGCGACGGCCGCGGATCAGTCGGCGCGGGGGGCCTCGAACAGGACCGGCGAGTCGAAGGCGAGGCCGAGCAGATCGCCCGTGCTCCACTTGACGGTGGCGGGGACGATGATGCCGCCCTCGAACCGGACCTGGACCGTGTCGCCGGCCTCGAGCCGCGCCGGGGCGTCGCCCATCAGCCCGCCGGCGGAGAGATTGTGGATGGCGAATTCGTGCGGCGACCCGTCGATGAGCAGCTGAAGCGTCCGATCGGCGACGGCGATCCGCTCGTGCCGCCGACGATTCGCGCCGTCGCCCTTCGGTTCGGCCTTGGCGCGTCTGGCGGGCTTTTCCGGCAATGCCGAAGCTGCCGCCCTGCCGCCCCCGACCCATTTGGCTTCGGCAAGCGCGATCGCGGTGCCGCAAAAGGCGCATTCCGCGGTCTGCCGGCCGACATGCCATTGGGCGCGGCCGCAGCCGGGGCAGCGGTTCGTCTCCTCGGTGCGATAGACGACGTGATGACCGCGTCCCGCCAGGTCGGCGCCGAGCCTACGCTGGTCCCGACAGTAGATATTGACGGCCCCCATCGGGTGAATCTCCGATCCATTCGCCGGCGCATCGGCAATCGTCGCGCCCGGGATTCGGGATAGGGTCAGGAGCTTGCGAAGTTCTTACCGCGCGCACGAAAACGAATGGCGGCCAACGAGGTTCGGACCTCCACGATTGCCGGCTTCGTGACACGCCCGTAGCAATCCCGACGTCCCGACGGGCGCGACTCGCCCGCATTGCGAGGGCCGCATGAGCACGGCACCGATTCTCATCGCCTTCCCGCGCCGGCCGCTCGGTCTGGTCCAGGAGAAGGGACGCTATGCGAAGCGCACGCTCGGCCTCGCCGCGGCTTTGCTGCTTTTCCTTCCCTGGCTGTGGTGGGTCGACAAGGTCGCGGGCGACTTCCTGCTGCGCCGGGACCTGCGGGAGCGCGGCGTGGCCGCGGAGGTGCTGAGATCGGACGGCCCCTGCTACATCCATACAAGCCGCCTCCTGAGCAGGAAACCGAAGGGCTGCGCGCTCGACATCGTCTATCGGCTCCGCCCCGAGGAAGGGGGAGGGACGAGAAGCGCGAAGGTCTGGCTGTGGGGCCGCCGGCCGATTTTCATGCCGGCCGCTTATTACGATCCCGCCGCTCCGGGCCGCGTTATGCTGAAGCCCGAGATCGCGCGCGGAACCACCCTGGACGACTTCATCCCGATGTTCCTGCTGCTGCTGATGCCGGCCGGGGCGCTCTCGATCTGGCTGTTCTCCAACCGCAAGGCGCTGGCGGCCGCCGCGCGCCGGCCTCGGCCGGTCATCGTCGAGATCGACCGGATCGCGAGCGGGCCCCGGTCGAACCGGCTCGAGGTGCGATTCAAGCGGCCGGACGACGGGCGCGAGGCCGTGGCGACGTTCAGGACCGGCGGCCCGCTGCTGGTAAGCCCGCCCCCCGGGGCGCCGCCGGGCCGGCAATGGGGCCTGGCCTTGCTGGGACCCAAGGACGTTCCCCTGCTGCTCGACAGCGAATTGTCGCTGATCGATCTCACCCCGGACGAACGCGCCCGGATCCTTCGGGCTGCCGGGACCGGCCAAAGCGAATCCTCGGCATAGCAGACGGTCAGTCCCGCGTTGATCAAGCTTGCGAAGCGAGACTCGACCGGGTGGATTGCAAGCTCCATAGACAGGTATATAACCGGTTATGCAATGGCCGGAGAGACTCCGTGACGGACGATGTGATCAAGGAGCGCGGCGCCCTGTTTCTCGGCAGCCGGCTGAAGCGGCTGGCGGAACGCATGCAGGGCGACGTGGTGAGATTTGCCGAGCGGGCAGGTCTCGATATCCAGCCCGGCCAATATCCGCTGCTGACGACGATCGACCAATACGGACCGCAGACGATCGGCGGGCTGACCGGGGCGCTGCAGCTCAGCCAGCCCGCGGTGACGCGAAGCGTCGCGCGGCTGATCGAGCTCGGGCTGGTCGAGATGAACCGGACGCGCCGCGACCAGCGGCACAAGATTATCTCCCTTACCGAGCTGGGCAAGGCGGCGCTCGTCCGTTCCACGCTGCTGGTCTTCCCCCGGATCGAGGCCGCCGTCGCCGAGCTGCTCGCCGGGCTTGCCGGGCCGCTTCTCGACCAGATCGCGGAGATCGAAGGCCGGCTGAACGAGCGCCCGCTCGATCGCCGGGGCGAAAGCGGCAGCGCTCCGCTGCTCACGATCCGCGAATATGGCGACGACCTTGCCCGCGATTTCCGCGAGATCAACGAGCAGTGGATCACCGCGATGTACAGCCTGGAACCGGCGGAGATCGAACTGCTCGCCGATCCGGAAACCCATATTCTGGCCCCGGGAGGCGCCATCCTCTTCGTCGAGGCGGAGGGCCTCGGCATCGTCGGGACCTGCGCGCTCAGGAAGACCGGCGAGGGTGAGTTCGAGCTCACCAAGATGGGCGTGATCGAGGCGGCGCGCGGCTGCAAGGCCGGCGCGTTCCTGTTGAAGGCGGCGATCGCGCGCGCGGAGGAAATAGGCGCCGATACCCTTTATCTCCTCAGCAACAGGAAGTCGGCCGCCGCGATCCACCTCTACGAGAAGCACGGCTTCCTGCACGACGCCGACATCATGCGGCGCTTCGGCGCCCGTTACGAGCGATGCAACGTCGCCATGCGCTACGCAGGCCCGACCTCTGCATTCCACCGGTGACAGGCATTGGCGAGGACGGCTCCAATCCGGTCCAGATCATGCCGATGAAAGCGGACAAGCCCGATCCCGAAAGAACTATTGCGGTCGCACCCCCTGTGTTAAGACCATGATGTTCTCCGGAGCTTGGGTGCAAGATTCTACCGCGAGAAACAGTCCGGCCATTCGCTGATTCTATACGGCAGAGGGGGACTTAATCATGCGAAAAATCGTGCTATTCGCTGCACTTGCCACATCGATGATTTCGTCTCCGGCGCTGGCACGCAACAGCGCCTGGTATGTCGGCGGCGACTTTGGCGGGATGATCGTCGAAGATGTGAAATTCGACTTTGGCCTGCAGCCAACCGTGCCCAGCGGCAGCAGCAGCCAGATCGCTCTCAACCACGATTATGGTTACGACGGAGCGCTCTTCGTCGGTTACGATCTCGGAGCGTTCCGTCTCGAGGCCGAGGTCGCCTACAAGCGCGCGGACGTCAAGGACATCGAGACGACCGTCCGTCTTCCCGGCGACGGACTCAATTTCCCCGCTCTGAGACCGGGCGCCGGCAATACGAGCGCGCTCAGCTTCATGATCAACGGAATGCTCGATTTCGGCGATGATGACGGAATCAGCGGCTTCGCCGGCGCCGGCGCCGGCATCGCACGCATCAAATATCACAACGTGGAAGTCTTCTCGAACCAGGCGCCGGTCTTCGACGATTCGGAAACCCGCTTTGCCTGGCAGGTGGTGGCGGGCGTCCGCCAGGCCGTCACCGACAATATCGACATCACGGTGCGGTACCGCTTCTTCAACGCCGACAATATCAGGACGGTCGACTTCCGGGGCTTCGAATCCGAGTCGCGGTTCCGGTCGCACAGCCTGCTCGGCGGCATCACCTTCAACTTCGGCGCTCCGCCGCCTCCGCCACCGCCGCCTCCGCTGCCCCCACCACCGGCACCCCCGCCGCCGCCGCCACCGCCTCCGCCGCCTCCGCCTACGCCAACCCCGCCGGTGGCCACGGGACCGTATCTCGTGTTCTTCGACTGGGACAAAGACGACGTCACGCCGCAGGCGGCGGCGATCCTCGACAATGCGGCATCCGCCTATCAGCAGACGGGCCAGGCGCAGGTCGTGGTCGCCGGACATGCCGACCGGTCCGGCCCGGCCGATTACAACGTGGGTCTCTCACAGCGTCGGGCCAACAATGTGAAGGCCTATCTTGCCGGGCACGGCATACCGGACGGTGCGATGAAGACCGAGGCATTCGGCGAGAGCCGGCCTCTGGTCGAGACCGCCGACGGCGTCCGCGAGCCTCAAAACCGGCGCGTGGAGATCACTTACGGGCCGGGCTCCGGCTGGTAGGACCACCTCCTCGTTTGGGCGAAAACGAAGGGGAATGGGGAGTCGGCTTTCGGGTCGGCTCCCCTTTTTCCGGATGGCGTAGAAGCGCCGAGGCGCCGGCGGCGGAGGAGACGGGCGGGCGGACGCTCCAATCTCCAGAGCAACCAGGAAGTCGGCCGCCGCGATCCGGACATGGCTTCCTCGCCGGACGCGCTAGTTCGAGGCGATTGCATCGGCGGCTTGAAATACCAGACGGTCCGGGTTTCTCATATCCGACCGCCGTTCTGCCGGCCTGTACGGCGATCAGCCTGTCGCGAATATGCAACATCGCTCCGAAATCCGCAGTCCTGATCAGGCAGCGGTTCATTTCGTCCCTGTTCCGGATCATAATCCGCCCGGGCTGAATGCCGACGCCTTCTTAAAGGGCGCGGCCGAACAGGGGACAACGACATGGTTTCTTCCAGCGCACTTCATGGCCGCACCGCCGCTCTCGCGCTCATTGCCGCTGCTGCCGCGACTCCGGCCTGGGCGCAGCCCGGCACGGCGGGGCCCGGCCAACCGACCGATAATGCCGCGACGGCGGCTGCGCAGGGCAACCAGGGCGACGCCATCGTCATCACCGGCTCGCGCATCCGTCGCGATCCGCTGAGCCAGGACCAGCCCGTCACCTTCGTCGACCGCGCGGATATCGACCGCACCGGCCTCAGCTCGATCGCCGACGTCCTCCAGCGCCTGCCGAGCTCGGGCGGTGCGCTCAACAGCCGCTTCAACAATAGCGGCAATTTCGGCAATCCCCCCGACGGCGGCGGCGTCGGTGCCGGCGCGGCGGAGGTCGACCTGCGCTATCTCGGCTCCAAGCGCGTGCTCGTGCTGGTCGACGGCCTGCGCTATGTGAACGGCGCCTCGGCCAGCGGCGTTCCAGGCTCGACCGACATCAACTCGATCCCCGAGGGAATGATCGAACGGGTCGAGGTGCTGCAGGACGGCGCCTCCGCGGTCTACGGTTCGGACGCCATCGCCGGCGTCGTCAACATCATCACCCGCAAGAAGCAGCACGGCCTTCGGGCCTCCGCCCAGTCCGGCGTCTATGGCGAGGGCGACGGCTCGAGCCAGAATCTGCAACTGAGCTGGGGCGGCGGCAGCCATGACGGCGGCACCGAATTCGTCGTCGGCGGCAATTATGTGCGCCAGGGTTCGATCAGCTCCGGCGATCGCAGGATTTCCCTGTTTCCGACGCCGGGCACCACCGCCTGCGACTCCTCCTGCAGCTCCGGCACCCCGCTCGGCCGGTTCATCGTGCTCGGCAACAGCCTGACCCTGAGGGCGCCGGTGCTGACGGGCCGCCCGCGCTACAATCCGGCCAATCCGACCGACCCGAACAGCGACTTCAAGGCCTTCACCACCGCCGACCGGTTCAACTTCGCCCCCTTCAACTTCATCCAGACGCCGCTCGAGCGCTACGGCGCCTTCGCCAATCTGACCCAGCGCTTCGGCGACACGATCCGGCTCTCGCTGAAGGCCGTCTACAACCGGCGCAATTCGAAGAACCAGGCGGCGCCGCTGCCGCTTTTCGTCGGCCCCGACGCCGGCAATGGCAACCTGCTCGATACGATCACGATCAGCGCGACCAACCCGTTCAACCCGTTCGGGACGCTCGACGCGAGCAATTATTCCTTCATCGGCCGCCGCTTCGTCGAGAACGGCCCGCGCCGCTACAATCAGAGGGTCGATACCTATTACGGCACCGCGACCCTGGACGGGAAGTTCCAGCTCGCCGGGCACGATTGGTATTGGGACGTGAACGGCGTCTGGGGCCGCAACACCGCCAAGCAGACGGTGTTCGGCAACGTCAACGCCGCCAATGTCGCGCGCGCGCTCGGCCCCGTCGCCAATTGCACGGCGCCCTGCGTTCCGTTCAACATCTTCGGCGGCGTGGGTTCGATCACCCAGCCGATGATCGATTATATCGCCTTCACCCAGCGCGACAGCAGCCGCCAGCAGATGTGGGACGTCAGCGGCAATCTGACGGGCGGCCTGTTTGACCTGCCGGGCGGCCCGCTCGGCATCGCCCTCGGCGTCGAGCATCGCAACCAGAGCGGCCGCTTCGACCCGGATCCGATCGTCGCCGCCGGCCTCGGCTCGGACATCCCGGCGCTGCCGACCAAAGGCAGCTTCAACGTCGACGAAGTCTATGGCGAGCTGCGCGCGCCCTTGCTCGCCGACCGGCCCTTCTTCGAGAAGCTCGAACTGTCCTTCGCCGCCCGCTATTCCGATTATTCCACTTCCGGCTCGAGGACGACGCTGAAGGCCGGCGGCGACTGGAAGCCGGTCAAGGACCTGCTGTTCCGCGGCAGCTGGGCGCAGGGCTTCCGCGCGCCGAGCATCGGCGAATTGTTCGGCACGCCCTCGCGCTTCGACCAGGAGATCGTCGATCCCTGCTCGGCCGTCGGCGGCGCCATCCCCGCCGCCGTCCGCGCCAATTGCATCGCCGCCGGCGTTCCCGCCAACGGCAGCTACGTCCAGGCTAATCCGCAGCTGCCGGTGATCACCGGCGGCAACCGCAACCTCAAGGCCGAGACTTCGGAAAGCTGGGGCGTCGGCGGCGTCTACAGCCCGTCCTGGGCGAAAAGGGTGTCGATCGAGGGCAATTATTTCCATTACAAGGTGAAAGGCGCGATCCAGGCGATCGACGCCAAGGTGCTGCTGGGCCGCTGCGCCACCGCCGGCGATCCGCTGAGCTGCGCCGCCATCACCCGCACCGCGTCCGGCGCCGTCGCCCAGATACGCGGCCTTCTCCAGAACATCGCCAGCATCGAGACCGACGGCGTGGACGCGACCGTGAACCTGCGCACCGGCGAGACCGGCGCCGGCCGCTTCGGCCTGCTCTGGACCAGCACGTTCCTGTTCAACTATGCGGTCACCGTCCCCGCGACCGGCGGCACCACCCGCATCCAGCGCGAGGGGACCGAGCAGGGCAGCCCCGACCAGGCCTTCCCGAAATACAAGTCGACGGCGGTGCTCGACTGGTCGCTCGCCGATTTCGGCGCCTCGCTCACCGGCCGCTATATCAGCGCGGTCACCGAGGCCAATGGCAACCGCATGGGCCGCCGCCTCTACACCGACCTGCAGCTGCGCTGGGAATCCCCCGCGCTGAACGGCTTCGGCTTCGCCATCGGCGCCAACAACCTGTTCAACGTCAACCCGCCGGACTGCTTCACCTGCGGCCTCAACAACATGGACCCGACTACCTACGACGTCCCCGGCATCTTCTTCTACGCCCGGGCGACCTACAAGATGTGAGGCGCAGCGGAGGGGAGCGGGTAGCTCCCTTCCGCCGGGATGGAGCTGGTCGGTGGCTGCGCGGCCCTCGGCCCTGGCCGGATCGTATCGCGCCCGCTCAGGTCATGCCGTGGGCGGCGGGGATGGGCGACGGCGCGCCGGACGGTTGGACCAGGAGCGTTTCGGCCGTTTCGCCTTGCTCCAGCCGGGCGACCAGCAGATCGGGATCGAACAGGGTTCCGACCGGGTTGGCCGCGAAATCGTCGGTCGCCATCAGCATCCTCGCCTGTTCGACCGTGCAGCAATCGACCTGGAGCTCCATCCGGTTCCCGTCCGGGTCGGTGTAATAGAGCGACAATGTCGTGCCGTGATGGACCGGCCAATAAGGGGCGATGCCGGCCTGTTTCAGCCGCTGATAGGTGTCGAGCAGATCGGCGAGGCTGCCGTAAGTATAGGCGACGTGGTTGACGCCGATCTGCCCCCGATCGTCGCGCGACCCGCCGCCGGGCTTGAGCAGGTCGAGATTGGCGAAGGCGAAGCGATGATGCTCGTCGTCATAGGTGAGGAAGGCGAGCGCCGGATCCTGGTGGACGACCTCCGCCTCGAACACGTTCTGATACCAGGCGATCATCTCGTCGTAGCGGCGCGTCATGTAGACGACGTGCGCGAATTTTGCTGGCTTTGCCATCGGCTCCCCCCGGATGAGATCAGTTCGAATTGCACGCCACGACCACGAGCCGACTCCCCGCAGCGTCGCGCCGCGGCCCCCGGAGTCGGACGACCCCTACCATTGCGGCCGGCGCGTTCCAAATCAGCCCGCGCGATCGAAGGCGATCGTCCGCGCGTCCGGATCGGCGCGGGTGAGCTTCAGCCGCGGCGCGTCGCCGGGCTGGAGACCGTGGCCGTCGATCCGCGCGACGACGGGCAGGTCGCGCAGCTGGATGCGGGCGCCACGCTCGTCCAGGTCGGTGACGATCGCCTCGAATTCCTCACCCTCGCGGCCGTGCAGCATGACCGCTTCGGCGAGGTCGACGACGGCGCGCTCGATCCGCCCGCTGAGCGCGTCCGCGCGCGCCATCACCTCGGGCAGTCGCGTGAAAGCCTCGGTCACGACATCCGGGACCGGATCGCCGTTGGCGACGGCGAGGGCGGCCCGCACCACATAGCGGTCGGCCAGGCGGCGCAACGGCGCGGTCGCATGGGCATAGGTCGCGGCCATGGCCGAATGCCACGGCACCACGCCCTCGCGAAAAGGGACGTAGGACGCCCCGCGGCCGGCGCGCCTGACCTGCATCATGAAGGCGGCCTCGCGCGGGGTCGCGCCGCTGAGGCCGCGCTCGAACCGGCGGAGGGGGACGTCGCCCGGCCATTTGAGGCCCAATGCGCGGGCGGTGTGGCGCAGCCGCTCCACGCCCCGTCGGTCGGGTTCAGCCATGACCCGGAACAGCCCGGTGCGCGCGGCCTGGAGCGCGGCCGCGACGGCGAGGTTGGCCGCCAGCGACAGAGCGGCGTTCCGGTCCTCCGAGGCGAGGCGCGGGCTGAACGTCAATTCGAAATGGCCATCGCCGAGCGCGGCGACCTCCTGCTCCGGCGGATCGACCCGCGCCGCGCCGCGCGCATCCTCGGCAGCCTGGATCCGCCGTGCCAGCTCGGCGAAGCCCGCCGGCAGATCGGCCGCGGTCACCTTGTCGTAGGCGAGCTTAGCCCGGCTGCGGACGATCGCCCGTTCGGCGCCGTCGAGGCGGACCGTGCCGTCGGGCGCGACCCGCACCGTGAACACCACCGCCGGGCGCGGCCCGTCCGGGAGCAGGCTCGCGGCGCCCTCGGCGAGCACCGGCGGATAAAGCCCAGCTTTGCCGTCCGGCAGATAGAGCGTCGTCCCCCGCTTCCACGCCTCGGCGTCGACGGCGCCGCCGTCCTCCACGAACCAGGCGATGTCGGCGATGGCGTAGTGCAGCAGCAGGTCGCCGCCCGTGCCCTCGATGGCGAAGGCCTGGTCGAGGTCGGTCGAGGACGCAGGATCGAGCGTGACGAAGGGCCGGTCGGTGCGGTCGGCATGCTCGGCCGGCGCGCGCCTTGCCGTGGTTTCGGCCGCGGCGAGCACGTCCGGGGGGAATGAGGCCGGCACCTGGAATTCGCGGCGGATGTTGGCGAGGCCGCGGGCCAGCGCTCCGGTCGGGTCGACGAGGCTCTTCATCGCCGCTTTGGTTACACCATCGGGGGGCGGGGGGAAGGCGGGCCGTGCCCGGAAATTGTCAGCCGGTTATGCCCTGGCGTTGCGCCGGGAAACCCTGGCGCTCTCCGCATGGCCGTATGGACTAAAGTGCGTTGCAGGGCATCAGGATGCCATTGACCATCAGCCACAGGCAGCTGCCGCCGAGGGGCGTGGGCGCCGCCTTCGCAGCACAGGGCGCGGCGCGCCCCCTGGCGTCACGGCATTGCGGCGCCTTCGCCTGCGCCCCGCTCGCCGCAAGCGCGAGAACAGCGGCAGCGGAAAAGCCGATCAGAAATGCCTTGAACATCATTTCCCCCCTGTTCAGCGGCTGGCCGCTGCGAGGGAGCCAGCATGGGGATTGCAGGGACCTTCGGCCTACCGCCAGAGCAAGAGCTAGCGGCATGAGCAACGCCGCGACGGTGAAGGTGAGCCGCGTGGCCGCGGCGACTGCCTCCGGAGAAGCGCTCGCGATAGAGGCCGTCCTGGCGGCGCCAGCGAAAATGGCGCCCATGCCCGACGCACCCGCGATCAGGCCCAGGTTGCGAGAGAGGTTGAGCAGACCGGAGACGACGCCGCGCCGATCTGCATCGGCCGCCGCCATGACGGCCACATTGTTGGCGGTCTGGAAGAGTGCGTAGCCGAGAGTCAGGATCGCTATCGCGGGGGCGTAGCCGAGGAGGCCGAGCCTCGCCGGAAACAGGCTCAGCAGCACGCAGCCCAAAGCTATTCCGACGAGGCCGACGACCGTCACGATTTGAGGGCCGAACCTGTCGGTGGCCCGCCCCGCCGGTACGCCCATACAGGCGACCAGGAGGGGACCCACCGACAGGGTGATTCCAATGGCAGCTGCATCGAGCGCGAGCGCCCGGGAGAGATAGAAGGGTCCAATCACCAAAGTCGCCATCAGCACGGTCGAAACGAGAAAGCTTATCGCCAGGCCGGACGCGATGACGGGGTGACGGAAGTTCGACAGCTGGAGGAGCGGCGCCTTCACTCTTGCCTGCCACGACAGGAAGACCACCAGGCCTGCAAGTGCCGCTCCCAGCAGGGCGAGGTTCGGAGCGCCGAAGCTCCCGCGCCCGATCGTCATCGACAAGGCAAAAGCGGCCAGCGTCGCGCCGAAGAGGATCGTGCCCAGCGTGTCGAACCTCGCTCGGTCCTCCCCGGCCGCGGCCGGGGCATCGGGCAGGTGACGACGCGCGAGAGCGAAGGCGAGCGCTCCGATCGGAAGGGCAATGAGGAAGATCCACCGCCATCCGGCGCCGGCGGTGAGCAGTCCCCCGAGCGACGGCCCCAGAGCCGTCCCCGCGGCCGACATCGCGCCGAGCAGGCCCATTGCCCTGCCGGTTCTTGCTGCCGGGACGGACTCGCCCACGAGCGCCATGGCAAGCGCCATCATGATGGCCGCGCCGACGCCCTGCACCGCGCGCGCCGCAATGAGCAGCCGGAGCGTCGGCGCCAAGCCGGCCAGGCAAGCGGCTGCAGTGAAGAGCAGAATGCCCGCCATCAACAGCCGTTTGCGCCCGACAATGTCGCCCAGGCGGCCGACGCCGACAATCGCGGTCGTCGCCGAGAGAAGATAGGCGAGGACCACCCACTGTACCTGGTGGAAGCTGGCGTCGAATGCCCGGGCGAGCGACGGCAAGGCCACGTTCGCAATGCTGGTGCCGAGCGAGGACATCAGCATGGACAGCGACAAAGCGGCCAGCGCCCATGCGCCGGTGCCACCGCGGTCGCTGTGTCGGACGGGGACTTTCAAAGCCGTTTCCATAGTCTCTCTCCGCTTGCAATTCCCGAGTCGGAGACGCACTGTGCCACTTCAAGTCAACTTGAGGTCAAGAGGGTGCGAGCATTCGACATTGCGGAGGTGGCGGTGCGCTCCGGCGTCCCGGCATCGGCGTTGCGCTATTATGAGGAGAAGGGGCTGATCGAATCGATCGGCAGGCGCGGCTTGCGCCGTCTCTTCGAGCCGGGCGTGCTCGAACGCCTCGCTCTCATCGGCGCCGGCCGCGCCGCGGGGTTTTCGCTCGGCGAGCTGACGCAGATGTTCGGTGCAGGCGGCGGTAGGCCGGCGATCGACAGGCAGATACTCGCCGCCAAAGCGGACGAGCTGGAGGTGACGATCCGCAAGCTCACGGCCATGCGCGACGGTCTGCGCCACGCGGCCGCCTGTCCGGCACCCAGCCACATGGAATGTCCCAAATTCCGCCGGATCGTAAAAGCCGCCACTTCAGCAGGGCGGCCTCGACGGCGCATCGTCGTCAAGCCCCCAGGGTAGAACCCACGGGCACCTCGGTGCTGATGAAAGGCCGATCGCAATGGGCGCCGAGCCCGCTAACCCCTACAGCACCTGCCCCAGCAGCTCATCCACCCGCCGCTCCGCATCCGCCAGCGCCTGATCCACACTCTTCGTCCCGGCGATCGCCGAGGCGAGTTCCTCGCCGATCAGGCCCTGGATCGCGGACTGGCGCTGGACGTAGTCGGGGAGCTGCTCGCCGGTGAGGGCGAGGGGGGCGATGTCCTTGCGGTGGGGGAGGGACTGGAATTTGGGGCTCTCGACCACCGCCTCGACGGCGGGGATGTGGCCGGTGCGGGACCAGTCGAAATTGTGGGCGGCCATGAACTTGAAGAAGTGGGCGACGGCGGCTTTCTGCTCGGGCGTGCGCTTCCGCTTCGGCATCACCCAGCTATGGCCGTCGACGAAGCTCGCATCGCGGCCCCAGAGGTGCGGAAAGGGATAGACGGCATAGGCATTGTAGAGCGGCCGGCCGGGCGTCTTCGCCTCCTGCTCGAAGGAGCCGAGCACCCAGGTGCCGACCGGGAAGATGCCCCCCTCGCCGTGCATGAAGCTGGCGAGCGCTGCCGGATAATCCTGGTGGTGGGTGGAGAGCCCCTCGACCTCGATGCGGCGGAATAGCTCGACGATCCGCTTCGCCTCGGGCGTGCGCAAGCGAACATGCCTGGCGTCGGGGAAGATGATCGCGTCCTGCGCGAGAAGGTAGGAATAGAGGTTGTGGACGTCGCTGGCCGGATCGTTGACTTCCGACTGGACGAAATAGGGCTTGCCGGTCCGCGCCTTGAACTGGCGCGCCAAAGCGAGCAGCTCGTCGGGATTGGTCGGGAAGACCGGCCGCCCGCTTTTCATCAGCCCCGCCTGCGCCATCAGCTTCGTGTTGACGTGGAACAGGCCGCCGATCGTGTCCCAGGGCATGGCGTAGAAATGGCCGGCCTTGGTGACGCCGCGGCGGCCGGCGGCGGTGAAGGTCCCGGGCGGAAGGCCGGCTTCGTCCAGCAGCGCGTCGACCGGCTCGAGCAGGCCGCGGCCCTGGTAATCGGAGATCATCGACTGGTGCATCGTCACCAGGTCCGGCGGATCGCCGGCGGCGATCTGGGCGGTGAGCTGGGCGTAGCCGGGCCAGGCGACGATGTTGAGATCGAGGCGGATGTCCGGATTCTCGGCCTGGAAGCGGTTGAGGAGGGTGGTCATGATCCCGCACTCGCCCTCGGCCGTGGCGGGATCGGTGTTGCGCCCGTAGGCGGCGTCGCATTCGCCGAAGAAGCGCTGGACGCTGATCGCGGTGCGCCTGTCGCCGGCGTGGCAGCTGCCCAGCATCGCCGCCGCGGCGAGAACTAGCGCCATGACGCGGGCGCGCCTCATCGCACCGCGGCGCCGGCGATGGCGCGGATGATCTGCTTCTGGAAGAGGATGTAGACGATGAAGATCGGGATCGAGGCGAAGATCGCCTGCGCCATCAGGAAGCCGAGCCCGCTCGTCTGCGCATAGTTCATCTGCGAGGAAGCGAGGCCGACGGTGAGGGTGAAGCGCTCGCTGCGCGTCGCCGAGATGAGCGGCCACCAATAGTCGTTCCACGAGCCCAGGAAGGTGAAGACGCCGAGCGTCGCCTGGGCGGGGAGGGTGAGCGGCAGCAGCACCTTCCAGAACAAGGTGAAGCGCGAGGCGCCGTCGAGCATCGCCGCTTCGTCCAGCTCACGCGGGATGGCACGGAAATATTGGGTCATGAAGAAGACGCCGAAGGAGGAGACGAGGCCGGGGAGGATCAGGCCCGGATAGGAGTTGTGGAGGTGGAGCTGGGCGAAGAGCTGGTGGCGCGGCAGGATCACCGCCTGCTCGGGAATGGCGAGGCCGAGCAGGACGAAGACGAACAGCGCGCGGCGGAAGGGGAATTCGAGCCGGGCGAAGCCGTAGCCGGCGAGCGAGCAGAGGATGAGGACGCCGGCGGTGGTGCCCAGCGACACGATCATGCTGTTGACCAGCCAGTGGAAGGTCGAGGAGCCGCGCAGGATCGCGGCGTAATTGGCGAGCGTCCAGGGCGGCGCGAAGGCGGTGGCGCTGTCGCGCATCAGCGCCGCATTGTCCTTGAGCGACAGGATCAGGGTCCAGAGCAATGGCGCGACCATGATGGCGGCGCCGATGACGACGCCGATCAGGGCCGGCAAAGGGAGGCGGTCGCGGGGAGCGCTCATGCATCCGCCTCCCGCCGCGTCACCGCCCAATATTGGACGAGGGTGACGGCGAGGACGAGCATGAACAGCAATTCCGCGGCGGCGGCGCCATAGCCGAGCTCCCACCGGCCGAAGGCGATCTCGTAGATCAGGAGGACGATCGGCCGCGAGGCGCCGCTCGGGCCGCCGGCGGTCAGCAATTGCGCCTGGCCGAAGATCTGCAGCTGCGCCGCCGTCTGCATCATCACGACTAGGATCAGGGTGCGGCGGATCGAGGGCAGAGTGATCCGCCAGAGGGTCGTCCAGCGGCCGGCGCCGTCCAATGCGGCGGCCTCGTAGACGTCGGGCGGGATCTGCTGGAGGCCGGCGAGGAACAGCATCATCGGCAGGCCGAGGCACCACCAGATCGTGGCGATGGCGAGGGCCGGGATGGTGAGGTGCGGGTCGCTGAGGAAGGGGATCGGATCGCGTCCCGTCGCGTGGAGGATATTGGCGATCAGGCCGCCGTCGGGGGTGAGGATGAAGCGCCAGATCAGGGTGACGATGGTGACCGAGAGGACCGAGGAGGAGAAGAAGATGCCGCGGAAGATCGCCGCGCTCCGCGTCGCGCGGTTCAGCGCCAGCGCCAAAGCGAGGGCGAGGATGGTGAGCGGCGGGACGATCAGCAGGGTCAGCTTGAAGGTGTTGACCACCGCCTGCCAGAAGACCGGATCGGCGAGCAGGCGGGCATAATTGTCGAGCCCGACCCAGAGCCGCCCGCCGAACGGATCGGCGCGGTGGAAGCTGACGCCGATGCCGAGGATCAGCGGATAGACGAGCAGGAAGAGGTAGAGGAAAAGGAAGGGTCCGACGAAGAGGAAGCCTTCGTAGCGGCGCGTGGTGCGATTCATGCGCTCTGCCTGATGCGGCGGCAAACTCCTTCTCCCCTTGTGGGAGAAGGTGGCCTGCAAGGCCGGATGAGGGGTGCGCGGCGGAGCCGCGCGCCGGCCTGGGGCCGGGACCCCCCCCCCAGCCCCTCCCCACAAGGGGGAGGGGTTCCAAATGTTAGATGCAGCCGCAGCATCATGCGCCCGCCGCGTGGTGGCCGGTGCCGTCCGGGCCAAAGATGTGCGCGGCGGCGCCGTCGATCCTGAGGCCGATCTTGTCGCCGAGGCGGATGCGGCTATTGCCTTCGTCCTCGGCGGTGATGGCGGCGCCGTCGGCGAGGCGGCCGTAGACCAAGGTGCGTTCGCCGAGCCGCTCGACCAACTCGACCTCCGCCCGGGGGCCGCCATCGGCGGCGACGCGGACGCTCTCAGGCCTCAGGCCGAGCTGGAGCGGGCCGTTCGCCGGCAGGCCGTCGCGCGGGACCCGCGTCTCGACTTCGGAGCCGTCGCCGAGGCGGATGCGGGCGAAGGCGGTGTCGCCGGGAACGAGAGTCGCGGGCAGCAGGGTCATCGCCGGCGAGCCGACGAAGCGGGCGACGAAGACGTTGGCCGGGCGGCTGTAGACCTCCATCGGCGCGCCGATCTGCTGAATGCGGCGGTCGTTCATCACGACGATGCGGTCGGCCAGGGTCATCGCCTCGGCCTGGTCGTGGGTGACGATGATGAAGGCGGCGTCGGCGCGGCGGCGCAGCTGGGCGAGCTCGACGCGCGTACGCATCCTCAGCGCCGCGTCGAGGTTGGACAAGGGTTCGTCGAGCAGGAACAGCCGCGGCTGCTTGACGATGGCGCGGCCGATCGCGACCCGCTGCCTCTGGCCGCCGGACAGCTGGCCCGGCTTCTTGTCGAGATGCTCCCCGATCTCCAGCACCCCGGCCGCCTGGACGACCCGCGCCTCGATCTCCTCGCGCGGCATGCCGGCATTCCTGAGGCCGAAGGACATGTTCTCGCGCACGCTCATATGCGGGTAGAGCGCATAATGCTGGAAGACCATGGCGACGCCGCGCTCACCCGGCGGCAGCGTGTCGATCCGCCGCCCCTCGAGCGTCACCTCGCCCTCGTCGAGCGTCTCGAGGCCGGCGATGATGCGCAGCAGGGTCGACTTGCCGCTGCCCGACGGGCCGAGGAAAGCGACGAACTCCTTCGGCTCCATGGTCAGCGACACGCCGTCAAGCACGGCCGTCGAGCCATAGGACTTGCGGACGTTGCTGAGTTCCAGGCTGTTCAAGCGCCCCTCCGGGGCGGGAACTTACACGATTGAAATCGGGCCGCAACTCAGCGCGAAGGCCGCCGGCCGCTATTTAGCAGATAAATGCGATTTTTGTTCATTTCGGGCGCCTCAACCGTTATCGGCGCGGCGTGTGACCGAAATTCCTGGCGATCTTTTCCGCATCGATGCCGCGGCCGAAGGGGAGGGCTCGCGCATCGCCGTCGCCGGCCCCGGCGGCCGGCGCGACTATCTGCTGCCGGCGGGCAGGCATCAGGACTATCTCGACTTCTTCCGCGCCGTCGCCGGCGATTTCGGCACGCGGGTGCCGCACATCTATGACCGGCCGGACGCGCCGTCGGCCCCACAAGCGGACGCCGGCACGGAGCCCGACTGGCGGCCCCGGATCACCGAGAATCTCCACCCCGGCATCCTCGCCGGCTATGGCGACCCGGCGGTGCTGAAGACGCAGGAGGGCTGGTATCTCGTCGCCACCTCGAACGACGCGCCCGACGCTTTCCCGATCCTGCATTCGCCGGACCTCGAGCGCTGGAGCCATGTCGGCTTCGTCTTTCCGGAAGGCCAGGCGCCGGCCTGGACCGCACAGGGCCGGCTGGTCGGCGACTTCTGGGCGCCGGAAATGGCGAAGGTCGGCGACGAATATTGGCTCTGCTACACGGCCCGGCAGCGCGACAACGCGCTGGCGATCGGCTTGGCCAAGGCGCCCAGCCCGACCGGGCCGTGGCGCGATATCGGCCGGCCCCTGCTGACCGGCGGCAGCGTCAACACGACCGGCCTCGCCGACGATCCCCATCTGCCGCTGCAGAGCGGCGGCGTCATCGACGCGCATATCTTCATCGACGGCGACGGCGACGGCGAGCGCTACCTGTTCTGGAAGCTGG
Source organism: Sphingomonadales bacterium (assembly GCA_034668705.1). Classification (GTDB taxonomy): domain Bacteria; phylum Pseudomonadota; class Alphaproteobacteria; order Sphingomonadales; family Sphingomonadaceae; genus Allosphingosinicella. Next base: position 22,394 of record JAXDOV010000073.1, on the reverse strand, counting down.
ACACGAACGGCGTGTGGCCGCGCCCGCTCGCCGGCCTGCTGCGCGCGCGGCCGGAGCTGATCGACCGCCTGTTCGAGAACGAGGCCGACCGCCGCACCGCCGCCTTCGCCGCCGCCATCCAGCCCTGGGCCAATGGCCGGCGGCCGATGGAGCGCTTCTTCCTGATGCAGCCTTTGATCGAGGCGGTGCTCGACAATTGGCCGCTCGTGCTGCGGGTGCTGGAGGAGAGCGGGGATGCCCGCGAGATCCTGGCGGCGATGCGGACGCCGATCCACGTCCGCCGCCTCGCCGCGGACGGCGAATCCCTGGTCGGCGAGGAGACGATCGTCCTCACCAACGACCTCGACTGGGAAGGCCATCTGATCGAGGGGCCGTGGGTGACGCGGCAGCAGGGGCGCTACTGGCTGTTCTATGCCGGCAACGATTTCGGCACGCCCGCCTACGGCATCGGCGTCGCCGTCGCCGACCATGTGCTGGGGCCCTATGTGAAGCAGCCCGAGCCCCTGCTGCGCTCGACGCCGAGCTGGTGGGCGCCGGGCCATGCCTCGGTGGCGGAAGGGCCGGACGGGGAGCCGCTTCTGTTCTTCCACGCTTATGTCCCGGGGACGGGGGGCTATAACGCATTCCGGGCGCTGCTGACGGCGCGGCTGAAGTTCGGCAAGGATCGGGTGGAGATTCTTTAGCGCCGAACCCGCCTGATTCAGGGCCCCGTGGGAAGCGGCCGGTCGATGGCGGCGCCCACTTCGAGGCACACCTGGATTGCGTCCGCCGGGCCACACTTAAGATAAATCTTACAATTGTATTGTCTAGCTCGGGCGGCTTGGATTATGCCGCTTTCGTTACGGGCTCCGAACAGAGGGCCGCAGACATTCGCCTGGGGAGGCCAAATTATGCGCGTGAAGACTCTCGTCCTCGGTTCCGCGTCGCTCACCATCATCGCCCTCGCCGGCTCGCCGGCTTTCGCCCAGGGCAATCCGGCCAACGGCCAGCCGACGCCTGTCGGTGCGGCGCCGCCTTCGACGGCGAGCAACGTCCCTGCCGGCCCCGCCGCCGACGCCGCGACCGACGACACGATCGTCGTCACCGGCCTCAGGCGCAGCCTCCAGTCGGCGGAGAATATCAAGCGAAACGCGCCGCAGCAGATCGACGCGATCGTCGCCGAGGATATCGGCAAGCTGCCCGATGTCGCGGTGTCGGACACCGCGGCGCGCATTCCCGGCATCCAGGTTCTTCGCGAACGCGGCGAGGCGGGACGCGTGCTGCTACGCGGTCTCGACGAGACGTTCTATACGACCACGTACAATGGCCGCGAAATCTTCACGGCGGAACGACGTTCCGTTGCGCTGCAGGATTTTCCCGCCGGCGGGATCAGCGCCATCGAGGCGTTCAAGACCTCGACCGCCAACCTCGTCGAGCCGGGCCTTTCGGGCTTGGTCAATGTGCGCTCGCGGCGGCCGTTCGACTTCCGCGGCGCACAGATCGCGGGCTCCGTCTGGGCGAATTATCCCCGGCAGTCGGAAAAGGTCTCGCCCAATGCCCAGCTGCTGATCAGCGACCGATGGGACACGGGCGCCGGGGAGTTCGGCGCCCTCATCAACTTCTCCTATACCCGCCTCCACTATCAGGACTCGATCCGCCGGCACGGCTTCTTCATCGCCGACCTCGCCGGCGGGCGCTCGCCCGACTGGCCGGAAATCCATTACAACCAGGCCGATCGCTGGCGTCCGTCGATCAACGGCGCGCTCCAGTGGCGCCCGCAACCCGGGCTGGAATTCTACGCCGAAGGCCTGTGGCAGGGTTATCGGGAGCACGTCACCGACAACATGTGGGCGCAGCCGCTCTGGGGCGGCGGCAGCTACACGAACATCGTCAAGGACGGCAACAACATCGTCAGCGGGACCGTCAACACGCCGACGGGCTGCTGCGGACCCAATACGACCTGGGGCTTCCAGGGCGCAACCAAGCGGAAGACCGACACGTACCAGTTCGCCGTCGGCGGCAGCTACGATGCCGGCTCGCTGCACATCACCGCGGACCTGGCGCGGACCCAAAGCACGTTCAACCTGCGGACCGAGAGCGTCGATTACGAGATCAACACCAACAATTACTCGGTCGACTGGTACACCGGCCCTGTCGGCGGCTACGGCCCGACCTTCCAGGTCCACGGCATCGATCCCGCCAACCCCGCCATCTACAATTATCGCGGCTTCTTCGAGGATTACCTGACCGCCAAGGGGAAGGATTGGCAGGCGCGGCTCGACTTCGAGTGGAAGCCGGGCGTCGATTTCCTGCGCAACATCCAGTGGGGCGTGCGCTACGTCGACCGCGACGCATCGGCCCATGCCGGGGCATTCTACTGGAACGCGGGCGGCCGGGGCGTGCCGATCACGGCGGTGCCGCTCGATTACGAGCTGTTCCACTCCGCCTTCCGGGGCGACGCCCACAAGCCGGCCCCGCTCACCTGGCTGGCGCCGACTTTCGACAGCGTCTGGAACAACCTCACCCAATTGCGCCAGTTCAACATCAACCTGTTGCACACCGGTTCGGTGACTGGACCGCCGGTCGATCCGGGCCGCACGTTCGGCGTCAACGAGAAATCCTACGCCGGCTATGCGCAGGCCAATTACGAGTTCGATCTGGGCGGCGGCGCGAGCATCGACGGCGCCATCGGCATCCGCGCGGTCAAGACGAAGGAGAGCATCAACGGCACGCAGTTCACAGCGACGGGACCGCAGCCAATCAATTTCCGCAACGAATATACCGACTGGCTGCCGAACGCGAACATGCGCATTCGCTTCACGCCCGAGCTGATGCTTCGCCTCGCCGCCACGAAGACGCGTACGCGACCCACCTTCCAGCAGCTCAACCCCGCCATCTCCTTCGGGCCGCCGCCGAGCTGCACCCCGGCGCAGCCGAGCTGCGCGAGAATCGGCTCGGGCGGCAATCCGTTCCTGACGCCGCTGAAGACGAACAATTACGACGCGAGCCTTGAATACTATTTCTCGCGCACTGGCTTTGTCGCCGCGGCGGTATTCCGCCGGGACATGACGGGCTTCATCGTCAATCAGGCTTATCAATATCCGACTCCGGATGCGGCGACGGGACTGCCGATCATCATCACTGGCCCGGTGAACACGCGCAAGGCACGCATCCAGGGCGTTGAGGCCCAGCTCAGCACCTTCTTCGACTTCGCGGGAGTACCAGACTGGTTGAAGCGGTTCGGGGTGCAGGCGAACGCCACCTATATCGACGCGAAAGCGGACTTTACGTTATTCTGCGCTCCGGACCGGTTGGGATGCCAGCGCGCTTCCTTGGGAGGGGATCCCTACACGAACGCTACCACCCGTCGGCTCCTCATCCCCGACGTCTCGAAGTGGACCTACAACCTGGTCGGGATGTACGAGGGCGGCGGACTGACGCTGCGACTCGCCTACAACGTCCGCACCGGCTACCCGGAAGGCGACCTATCGCAACGGGACACGCGGGCAGGAACCGGCCAGACCTCCTACACGCTACAGGGCCGGGGGCATAAAACGTCACGCCTCGACTGGTCGAGCAGCTATGCGTTCAACGAGCACCTGACGATATTCTTCGACTGGACCAACATCCTCGGCAAGCCGTTCAAGTCCGATATCGTCCGCGTCAATTATGTTGGCGGGAACGTGACCAGCACCGAGGCCTTCCCGATGGTCGTCCGGTACGAGGAGAGCGTCCTCACCGGCGGGGTCCGCTTCCGCTTCTGAGGCGGGCGGGGCCAGACCGAGACGGGCCGGAGGCGCGAGCGTCCGTCCTGTTCGCCCGCCGCGCCTTGTCCGGGCCGGCGGCGGGTGCAAGACTGCGCTCGTGAGCGACCATTCGATCCGTCAGATCGTCGTCGTCGGCGGCGGCACCGCGGGCTGGATGGCGGCGGCGGCCCTGTCCTGCCTGCTGGAAAAGGGCGTGAAGATCATTCTCGTCGAATCGGACGAGATCGGGACCGTGGGGGTGGGCGAGGCGACGATCCCGCCGCTCATCGCCTTCAACAACATGCTCGGCATCAACGAGGACGAATTCCTCGCGGCGACCCAGGGCACGTTCAAGCTGGGGATCGAGTTCGTCGACTGGGGCGCGCCGGGCGAGCGCTACTTCCATCCCTTCGGGCCGCACGGGCAGGACTTTCGCGGCGTCCATTTCCACCAGCTCTATTTGCGCGAGGCGCGGCGCCGCGCGCTTCCGGACATCGCCGAATGGTCGATGAGCGCGACGGCGGCGGCGCGGCGGCGATTCGCACGGCCCGGTCCCGACGCGCGTCTGCCGCTGTCGCAGCTCGCCTACGCCTTCCATTTCGACGCGGGGCTCTACGCCCGATTCCTGCGCGTTCATGCGGAGCGCAACGGCGTCTCCCGCATCGAGGGAAAGATCGCCGAGGTCGCGCTGGACGGCGAGCGCGGGCAGGTCGAGGCGGTGACGCTGGCGAACGGGACCCGGATCGCAGGCGACCTGTTCATCGACTGCTCGGGCTTCCGCGGACTGCTCATCGAGGAGAAGCTCGGCACCGGCTATGAGGATTGGAGCCGCTGGCTCCCCTGCGACCGGGCGGTGGCGGTGCCGAGCCGGCATGCCGTTCCCCCCGACCCGTTCACGCGCAGCACGGCCCGGCCAGCGGGCTGGCAATGGAGAATCCCGCTCCAGCACCGGATGGGCAACGGCCTCGTCTATGCAAGCGCCCACGCGCAGCCCGACGAGGCGGAAGCGTTGCTGCTCGCCAACCTCGAAGGGGAGCCGCTCGCCGAGCCGCGGCACCTCGCCTTCACCGCGGGCCGCCGCCGCCTGGCGTGGAACGCGAATGTCGTCTCGCTCGGCCTGTCCAGCGGCTTCGTCGAGCCGCTCGAATCGACCAGCATCCATCTCGTCCAGAGCGGCATCGTCAAGCTGCTCGCCCTGTTCCCGGACAAGCGTTTCGATCCGGTCGAGCGGGAGGAATATAACCGGCAGATGAAGGAGGTGTTCGAGGACGTCCGCGACTTCATCATTCTCCACTACAAAGCCACGCGCCGGGACGATTCGGACTTCTGGAACTATTGCCGCCGGATGGACGTGCCGGACAGCCTCGCCGGCAAGCTCGATCTCTGGCGCAGCAAGGGTCGTGTGTTCCGCGAGGGGCGGGAGCTATTCGGGACGGCGAGCTGGGTCGCGGTGCTGCTTGGGCAGGGAATCGTGCCTGAGGAGCAGGAGCCGGCGGCAGATGCGCTCGATCCGGCGATGATCGCGGACGCCCTCGACAAGATGCGGCTCAGCTACAGCCGCATGGCGGAGCATATGCCGTCGCATGGCGACTTCATTTCGAAAGCCTGTTCCGCAGGGTAGCTCAACCTGGATGGCGGCTGGAGGAGAAGCCGAAGGCGAGGCGAAGAGAGCACCTCTCCCCCGGAGTTTCAAGTCAGGCCGGTCGTTCGCTTATCATGGCTGCGGCGGCCTGGGCCGCAGGGTGGGGCCGATCACCGGCTTGCCGTCCCGCCAGCCGAGCGGGGAGATGTAGAGCCAGCGGAACGGGTCGAGCGGGCGGCAGCCGGGCGTCACCGACCAGCCGTGATAGGCGAGGAAATAGCGGGCGCCGACGTTGAAGACGGCCTGGTGGCCGGGGCCGCTGATGCAGCCCGCCGAACCCGATCGGCTGAACAGGATCGGCTCCGCCGCTTCGCTGCAGGGGCCGGTCGGCGAGGCGCAGGTCGCATAGCCGATCGCATAAGGCGACAGCCGCGCCTCGGGCGGCCAGCCGTAATAGCCGCCCGAGAAGAACAGCACGTAGGTTCCGCCCATCTTCACCATCGACGGCGCCTCGATCACGTCCTCCTCCCAGCCATTGCTTTTGCTGCGCAGCAATTCGACCGGCTCGCCGACCAGGCTGAGCCCGTCCGGCGACAGCTTCTGGGCGTAGATGGCGGCGGGCTTGTGGACCGCATTGCCGTCATTCTTGAAATAGAGATAGAGCTGCCCGTCGGCGTCGCGGAAGGCGTCGGGATCGATCGAGCCGCCGAGCGGCAGCTGGCAGACGAGCGGCGCCGACGTGGAGGAGGTGAACGGCCCGGCGGCGTCGGCGGCGGCGGCGGCGCCGATGCACTGGCGGTCGCTCTTCCGGTCCCGGGCGGTGAAATAGAGGACGAAGCCCCCCTTGCCGCCGGCCAGGTCCGTCTTCAGCACCTCCGGCGCCCAGGTCCAGCCGCCCTTCGCCCAGGCGGGGAGCACGGGAAGGGCGTCATGCGGCTTGCCGTTCGGATCGCGCAATATCTCCCAGTGCAGGAGGTCGGTCGAGATCGCGGTCTGGACGTTGGTCCGGTTGCCCGGCGGATTGGTCGAATAGGCCAGGAAGCGGTCGCCGTCGCGAAGCACGAACGGGTCGGCGAAATCCGTGCGCAGCGACGGCACGAACGGTTCCGGCGCGTCCGCGGCGGAGGCCGGCAAGGGGAGGGCGGCGAAGGCGGCGGCCGCGGCGAGGCAGGCACGAAGGAACAGGCCGATCGAAAAGCGGCGGCGGAGGCTGGGCACGGGCAGGATTCCTTGTAGCGCGCATTGTCTCGCCCTTATTATCATACTAATCGGACGATCAAAGAGCCGGCGGCAACGACCGGGAAAAGGGGAGTCGCATGCGCAAGCGGAGATTGGTCATGATCCTGACGGCGATGGCGGGCGTGGCGGGAAGCGCCCAGGCGGCGAGCGTCGCGCGCGCGCCGTTCGGCAAATTGCCGGACGGACGGGCGGTGGAGGCGATCACGCTTGCCAACCGCCACGGCATGAGCGCGCGGATCATCACTTATGGCGCGTCGATCCAGTCGGTGATCGTGCCCGACCGGAGCGGCCGGCCGGCCGACGTCGCCCTCGGCTATCCGACGATCGACGACTATGTCGCCAAGCCGCAATATTTCGGCTCGACCGTCGGCCGCGTCGCCAACCGCATCGCCGGCGGCCGCTTCACCCTCGACGGCCATGCCTATCAGGTGCCGGTCAATAACGGCCCCAATTCGCTGCACGGCGGCACCAAGGGCTTCGACAAACTGCTCTGGCAGGTGGCGGGGACGAAGGAAAGGCCGACGGCCAGCGTCACGCTGCGGCTGGTCAGCCCGGACGGCGACATGGGCTATCCCGGCACGGTCACCGTCACCGCCACTTACGCCCTCGACGAGCGGAACCAGCTTTCGGTCGAATATAAGGCGATCACCGACCGCACGACGCTCGTCAACCTTTCCAACCATGCCTATTGGAACCTCGCCGGCGAAGGCTCGGCGGAGGGGGCGATGGGTCATCTGCTGACCATCCCCGCCGATGCCTACACGCCGACCGACGCGACCGCGATCCCGACCGGCGAGCTGCGGCCGGTCGCCGGCACCGCGTTCGACTTCCGCCGGCCGACGGCGGTCGGCGCCCGGGTCCGCGACGCCGCCGACGCGCAGATCGTCTACGGCCGCGGCTACGACCATAATTGGGCGGTCGCGCGCACCCTGTCGAGCACGCCGCGGCTGCTGGCGCGGGTCGAGGAGCCGAAATCGGGCCGGGTGATGGAGGTGCTCTCCAACCAGCCGGGCATCCAATTCTATTCGGGCAATTTCCTCGACGGCACGACGTCCGGTAAGGCGGGCAGGCTCTACCGCCAGGGCGACGCGATCGTGCTAGAGCCGCAGATGTTCCCGGACACGCCCAACCGGCCCGAATTCGGATCGGTGCGGCTGGAGCCGGGGCAGACCTATCGCAACGTCATCATCTGGCGCTTCTCGGCCGGCGCGCACCGCTGAGCCGGGCCGTCCGCGGAGATATTGGAATGAAGCCGTTTTTCCGGATCGCGCTCGCCGCCGCCGCGCTCGCCGCGCCCATCCAGGCTTATGCCCTCGCGCCGGCCGCGCCGGCCGCCGTCGCGCCGGCGGAGGCGCCGCGCTGGACCGCCGCCGAGGCCAATGCCTGGTATGCCCGGCAGCCCTGGCTGACCGGCGCCAATTACATCCCCGCCGACGCGATCAACGAGCTCGAAATGTGGCAGGCGGCGACCTTCGATCCGGCCGAGATCGACCGCGAGCTCGGCTGGGCGCAGCGCGAGTTCGGCATGAACACGATGCGCGTCTTCCTCCACGACCTCGCCTGGAAGCAGGACCCGGAGGGGTTCAAGCGGCGGATGGACCAATTCCTCGCCATCGCCGCCCGGCACGGCATCAGGCCGATCTTCGTCCTGTTCGACAGCTGCTGGGATCCGGACCCGAAGATCGGGCCGCAGCACCCGCCGATTCCCGGCGTCCACAATTCCGGCTGGCTGCAGAGCCCGGGCCGCGCCGACCTGATCGATCCGCGCCAGGACGCCCGCTTCCGCGCTTATGTCGAGGACGTGGTCGGCAGCTTCGCCAGGGACCAACGGGTGCTCGCCTGGGATCTCTGGAACGAGCCGGACAATTCGGGCGGCGGCAGCTATAACGATGCGCAGCTGGCGCAGGAGCGGACGCGGATCGAGGCCCTGCTGCCGCAGGTCTTCGCCTGGGCGCGCAGCCGCCGGCCGGTCCAGCCGCTGACCAGCGGCATCTGGAGCGGCGACGACTGGTCGCCGGGCGCGACATTGAGCCCGATCCAGCGTACCCAGCTCTCGCAATCCGACGTGATCAGCTTCCACGATTACAGCTGGCCGGAAGTGTTCGAGCGGCGGGTGGCGCAATTGAAGCTGTGGGGGCGTCCCCTGATCTGCACCGAATGGATGGCGCGCAGCGCCGGCTCGACCGTCGACGCCGTGCTGCCGATCGGCCGGCGCGAGAATGTCGGCATGGTCAATTGGGGCTTCGCCAAAGGCAAGATCCAGACCTGGCTGCCCTGGGACAGCTGGGAGAGGCCCTATACGCTGCAGCAGCCGACCATCTGGTTCCACGATCTGGTGAAGCCCGACGGCACGCCGTACCGGGCGAGGGAGGCGGAGATTTTCCGGAACCTGCGGGCAGGCGGAGCGGAGGCCCGATAGAGCCGGTTTCGTTCGATCGCATGCGCTTTGTCCCCCGGGCACAGGCCGGGTTCCAGCTTTCCTGCCGGGCGGTTTCGTCACGCCGCCTCTTTGACCGGCTGCGGCCCCGGCCAGACCGGCCGGGGACCGCGACGAAGGTCACGCCATGACGGGCGCGGCGGTCAGCACGTCTCCCGCTGCCGACGCCTCCTCGCGAATGAAGGCGAGGAGATCGGGGTTGATGATGTCCGGATGGGTCGTGCACATGCCGTGCGGCAGGCCGGGATAGGTGATCAGCCGGCTTTTTCTCAGCAGCTTCGCCGAAAGCGGCGCCGAATTCGCATAAGGCACGATCTGGTCGTCGTCGCCGTGCATCACCAGCACCGGGACGTCGATGGCCTTCAAATCCTCGGTGAAATCGGTTTCGGAAAAGGCCTTGATGCAATCGTATTGCGGCTTGGCGCCGCCGATCATGCCCTGCCGCCACCAATTGTTGATGACGCCCTGGCTGACCTTCGCGCCCGGGCGGTTGAAGCCGTAAAAGGGCCCCGTCGGCACGTCGACGTAGAATTGGGCGCGATTGGCGGCGACCGCCGCCCGGAAGCCGTCGAACACCTCGATGGGAAGTCCGCCGGGATTGGAATCCTTCTTGACCATGATCGGCGGCACGGCGCCGATCAGCACCGCCTTCGCCACCCGGCCGGGCTCGGCGCGCGCGACATAATGCGCGACCTCGCCGCCGCCGGTCGAATGGCCGACATGGACCGCGTCGCGCAGGTCGAGCGCCGCGACGAGCTCGGCGACGTCGGCGGCATAGGTGTCCATGTCGTTGCCGGTGTCGGTCTGGGTGGAGCGGCCGTGGCCGCGGCGGTCATGCGCGACCACGCGATAGCCATGATCGACGAAGAACAGCATCTGGTTGTCCCAATCGTCGGCGCAGAGCGGCCAGCCGTGATGGAACATGATCGGCTGGGCGGAGCGCGGCCCCCAATCCTTGTAATAGATCTGCGTGCCGTCTCTGGTGGTGATCATGTTCATGAGAAGCCCTCCGGTGAGGGATGCCGGCCGGCAGGACCGGAGCTGCGTCTCGTGATGGGCCGATTGCGGGCGTTACAGGCGTCCGCGAACACTTCCGACTCGTTCGCTCAGACCATGGGTCCGTAGCAGGAATCCCGTGACGCGGCCACGACATCGGCCGGCGAGGATGAGCGCTTTCAGCCCGTTCGACGTCCTCCAAAGCGAGGCGGCGGCATCCCGGTGAGCAAGCCGATCGGACCGGGCGTCGGGACCGTATTCGCGACGCAGGCTGGTGAGTGATTTCTTAACCGGACGCGACCTATCCGCTTCGAGGCTCGTGGGGGGTGCAAGGGGAAAGCACTCTGTGGACGGGCATGTCGGCAATCTTTTTCCCAGCTCCGGTGCGGATGAAATTTCATTCGGGACCGACTATCCGTGTCCGCTCTCCGCGGTCCCGTGGCGATTGCCGGACATGAGGCCCGATGCCGATCTCGATCGGACCGAGTCCGATGACGAGCTGCAATCCTATCGCTACACGATCGAGCTCGGCGCCCAGATCCCGTGGAGCGGCGATGCCGGCGGCGCCAGGATACGGTTCAACCGCAGGTGGTCCGAGCTGACCGGCGCTCCGGCGCTCGCGTCGGTCGAGGACTGGGCGAACGTCCTCCATCCCGAAGACCGCGGCAGCGTCTGCTGCAATTGGGACCGCTCCCTTCGCACCGGCCAGCCGCTGGACCACGAGCATCGCCTGAAAATGCGCGACGGGAGCTATCGCTGGTACCGGTCGCGCGCCGCCGCCCAGCGCGACGCCGACGGCGCCGTCCTGCGCTGGTACGGCACGACCGAGGATATTCACGAGCGCAAGGTTTCCGAGCTCCAGTTCCAATGGCTCGCCCATCACGATCCCCTGACCGGGCTCGGCAACCGCACCCTGTTCCAGAAGCAGCTCGGCGAGGCGCTGAAGCATGCCGCCCACGCCGGCAGCGAGGTGGCGCTGTTCGTCCTCGACCTCGACGGGTTCAAGCAGGTGAACGACCAGCTCGGCCACGATGCCGGCGACAAGCTCCTCGCCGCCTTCGCCCAGCGGATGAAGCCGGTGATGCCGACCATCTCGCGGATCGGCGGCGACGAGTTCGCGGTCCTGCTCCCGAGCCTGGCCTCGCACGACATGATCCAGTCGATTTTCGAGACGGTCAGGGAGGCGCTCAGGGCGCCGCTGGCGGGCGAGTTTCCGCACGGCTGTGCGGTCAGCATCGGCTGCGCGATCTACCCGGTTCACGGCAGCGATCCCAGCGAGCTTCTCAAAAGCGCCGACATCGCGCTCTACGAGGCGAAGGGATCGCAGCCCGACCGGGCCAGGATCTTCGAAAGCGCGATGCGGCGGCGTCTCCAGCAGCGATCCTCGATGCTGTCGCTCGCCAAGCATGCGCTGGAAATGGACCTCGTCGTCCCTTTCTATCAGCCGAAGGTGAACCTCACGACGCACAAGGTCGAAGGCTTCGAGGCCCTGCTGCGGTGGCACCATCCCCGGCTGGGCTATCAGCTGCCGGCGACGATCGACGGGGCGTTTCAGCATCCCGATCTGTCGCTCGCTCTCGGCAACCGGATGATGGAACAGATCCTGGCCGACATGCGCAAATGGCTGGACGAGGGCGTGGCGTTCGGGCGGATCGCGGTGAACGTCGCGTCACCGGAGTTCAGCCGCAACGATTATGCTGAACGCGTCCTCGAGCGCCTTGATGAAGCCGGCGTGCCCGCCCAATGCCTCGAGATCGAGGTGACCGAGACGGTCTTCCTGGGCGTGAACGGAGAGGCGGTCGGAGGCGCCCTGCGGACGCTGAGCGACGCCGGCATCACCATCGCCCTGGACGATTTCGGAACCGGCTATGCGTCCCTCTCGCACCTGCAGAAGTTCCCGGTCGACGTGCTCAAGATCGACCGCTCGTTCATCACCGCTTTGTCCGACCACCGCTCCAACCGGGCCATCGTCAATGCCGTCGTCGGTCTGGCGAGGAGCCTGAGTATCGACACGGTGGCGGAGGGCATCGAGGCCTGGGATCAGGCGGAGCGGCTCCAATCCTATGGCTGCGGCCAGGGGCAGGGTTATCTGTTCGGCCGGCCCGCGCCCGCCGCCGACGTTCCGAAAATCCTTGCCCAGGCGCCGGCGGCCGCCTGACATGGCGCACCAGCCTCCTCCTTCGGTTTGCGGACCCGAAGCCGGGCCGCGATTTCAATATTCGATCGACAGCAGCACCAGCTTTTCGCCCGGCCGCGCGCGAACGACCAGCCGGCCCTCGCCGTCTTTCGCGAGCGCGCCCGAAAGGACAAGGACGTTCGCCGCCGCCGCGCCGTTCACGGCGACGCGGGCCATCGCGCCGCCCGGCAGCAGCGCCGTTCGAATCTCGGCGGAGGGGATGACGGTGGCGCCGACCTCCAGCTGCGCATGGGATTGGCCGGCCGCGGCCGGAGCGGAGGACAGCGCCGCGAGGACCAGCGCCGGTAACCATGTTCTTCCGCGAACCGCCAATTGGGACTCCTCCTGAGCGAAGGGATTTCGGCCTAAACGGCTCGTTAACCGGCTTGGGTCACACCGCATTAGTGCACTGAGCTTATTAGGAAAAATTCGTGGGGACGAGGAAAACGTCGGCAGGGACATTCCCAAATCGGGACCGCTGCAGCCGCCACCTTCAGGGGCGCCGCAAGGCGCTCGCTTTCCAGCAATGCTTAACCATGGAGATTTCGATGTTCAGTTCCAAGATCCTTTCGCCCCGCCTGCTCGGCGCGACCGCAATCGCCGGTCTCGCGCTTGCGGCGGCTCCCGCCCATGCGGCCACCGCGACCTCGACGCTGGACGTCAACGCCACGGTCACGTCGAGCTGCGCCGTCACCACCTCCGCGCTCGCCTTCGGCAATGTCGACGTCACCAGCGGCAGCAATGCCGACGGGACCGGAAGCATTTCGGTGACCTGCACCAACGGGACCGCCTGGGCGGCGGCGGCGGATGCCGGCGCCGGCACCGGCGCGACGGTGGCCAGCCGCAAGATGACGAGCGGTGCCAACCTCCTGAACTATGCGCTTTATTCCAATTCGTCGCGCACCACGGTCTGGGGCGACGGCGTCGGGGAGACGATCGGCGGCACCGGCACGGGCACCGCCCAGTCGACCACCATCTACGGCCGCGTCCCGTCGGGCCAGACTGTCCCGGCCGGCGACTACGCCGATACCGTCAACGTGACGGTGACCTACTGACGCTGATCGCAAGGCGGCGAGGAGAATGAACGTGCGCGGCCTGGCAAGGGCTTTGGCGGCAGTCGTCGGGCTGCTGGGCTGCATCGGCCCGGCGTCACCGGCTTCCGCCGGGTCCTTTCAGGTCAACCCGGTCAACATCATCCTCGCCGCCGACCGGCAGACATCATCGCTGACGATCAGGAACAGCGACTCCGCTCCCGTCGCGGTGCGCGTCGTCACCTATCGCTGGACCCAGGGGAATGGCCGCGACGTCTATTCTCCGACCAGCGACCTGATCGCATCGCCTCCGATCTTCACCATCGCCCCCGGCGCGAGCCAGCTCGTCCGGGTCGGCTTCAGGATTCGCGGCGGCCGCGCCTATCGCGTGATCCTCGAGGAGATCCCGCGCCGCCAGGTCGGCGGCGCGATCCAGGTCGCGCTGCGCCTGAACCTGCCGCTCTACGTCCTGCCGCAGGGCGGGGGAAAGCCTGAGGTGAGCTGGTCGCTTTGGCAGGACGCCTCCGGCAACACCTTCGTCGAGGGCCGCAACGCCGGCACCGTCCATGCCCAGGTGCTCGGCTTCGATTCGCTCGGCCCGGACGGGCGGCGGACAATCCTTTCTCAAGAGATGGGCGTCATACTCCCCGGCAGCACCCGATACTGGAGGATCGGCAAGCGGCCGGACCTGAGCGTCGGGGCCCATGCGTCGATCCAGGTTCGGAACCCCTCCGGTGTCAGCAGCGCGCAACTTGTCGTGGAGCGGCGTTAGCCTGGTCGCGGCCGTGCTGGCATCTCCGCTGGCTGGCGCAATCCCCTCAGGCGACCCCGCCGGGACCCAGGCCGCGCCCGAGGCCGCGCTCGTGCTCGTCATCGTCAACGGCGTGCAGGAGGCGGAGCCCCGCATGCTCCTCAAGTCCCCGAACGGCGCCTTCTTCGCTCCGGAGGAGGCCATCGCCGCCTGGCGGCTGAAATTGGCGCAGCCGGCTTTCGAGCGGGACGGCACCAGATATTTCGCTTTGTCCGCCGTCCAGGGCCTGAAGCTCGACTATGACGAGGCCGGCCAGATCCTGCGCGTGACGGCATCGCCGGACCGGATCCGGTCCAGCCGGCTTGCCTATCGTCCGGCCGAGCTCGGGCCGATGACCAAAAGCGGAACCGGGGCGTTCCTCAATTACGATCTGGTCGCGGCCCTGTATGACGGGGTTCCCGATCTGGGCGGCCAGGTCGAAGCGGGCGTCTTCACTCCCCACGGCGTGGGCGTGACCAGCTTCGTCGGCCGCGCCGGCGGAGGGACGGCGCATCTGACCCGCCTCGAGACGAGCTGGGTCTTCGACGATCCCGCCAGGATGCGTTCGGTGCGGATCGGCGACGGCATCACCCGAGGCGGCGTCGGCGGCGTTCCCGTCAGGTTCGGCGGCATCCAGTTCGGAAGGAACTTTGCCGTCGAGCCGGGCTTCGTCACCCTGCCGATCCCGACCGTAAGGGGAAGCGCGGCCGTCCCGTCGGTCGTCGACGTCTATGTCAACAACACGCTGCGCGACAGCCACAACGTCCAGCCGGGGCCGTTCGAGATCGCCAACGTGCCGATCTTCACCGGCAGTGGCTACGTGCAGCTCGTCGTGCGGGACCTCCTCGGCCGCGAGACGGTGGTGACCCAATCCTATTATGCGGCACCCCGCCTGCTCCGCCGCGGTCTCTACGATTATTCGTTCGAGCTGGGCTTCCTGCGCCGCGATTTCGGGCAGCGAAGCAATGCCTATGGCGACCTGCTCTTCTCGACCACGCAGCGTTACGGCCTCAGCGACGCGGTCACCGGCGAGGCGCATTTCGAGGCGACGGCGAAGGTGCAGGCGGCCGGTCTCGGCGCGGACGTCGCCATAGCGGGGGTCGGCGCGATCGGGGCCTCGGTCGCCGCCAGCAGATCCGATCGCGGCACCGGTACCCAGGTCAGCGTCGCCTTCGATCGGCGGACGCCGCGCCTGTCCTACGGCGTGCATGCCGTGCTGATGAGCGACGATTACGTCTCGGCCGGCTCTCCGCCCGACCGCAAGCCGCCGGCGGCCACCGTCCAGGCGTTCGTCGCAGCGCCGTTTCGCTTCGGTACGCTCGGACTGTCCTATCTCCTCCGCGACGGGCGCGGGGAGCCCGAAGCCGAGATCCTGAGTGCCACGGCGTCGGTCAGGCTGGGCCGGGTCGGCACGCTCTATCTCGCCGGCCGCAAGAATTTCAGGGGTCCGAAGGACGTCGCCGCGGAGCTGCTCCTGATCCTGCCTCTGGGTCCGCGCACCAGCGGCACCACGGGCCTGCAACTGCGCGACGACTCGGCGTCGCTGACCGCGCTGATCCAGAGGGCGCTCCCTTTGGGCCCGGGCTGGGGCTATCGCGCGGCCGCGTCGCTCGGGGCGACCAACCGGCTGGACGGGCGGCTCAGCCTCCAGACCGCGATCGGGGCCTACGACCTCGAGCTGACCTGGGTCGACGGCGCGACCGGCGTCAGGATGACGGCGTCGGGGGGCGTCGGCATCGTCGACGGCACCCTGTTCGCGTCCCGCCGTCTCGACGAAAGCTTCGCGGCCGTCCGGGTCGGCGATTATGCCGGCGTACGCGTCTATGCCGACAACCAGCTGGTTGCGACCACCAATCGCAACGGCGTCGCGGTCATACCGCGCCTGCGGCCTTATGATCGCAACGCGATCCGGCTCGAAACCGCCGATCTGCCGCTGGACGCCGAGGTGCCGAGCGTCGAGCGAAGCGTCCGTCCCTATGACCGGAGCGGCGTCGCCGTCGATTTCGGCGTGAAGCCGGCGCGCGCCGCCATGGCGGCGATCGTGCTGGAGGACGGAACGTCATTGCCCTCGGGCGCGACGGTGCGGCTGGACGGACGGCCGGACGAATTCGTCAGCGCCCCCGGCGGCGAGGTCTATCTGACCGGGCTCGGCGACACCGATAGCGGGGTCGCGGCCTGGAACGGCGGGACGTGCCGCTTCTCCCTGCGCTACAGCAAGGGCAGCGACGTCCAGCCCCGCCTGGACGGGATCGTCTGCCGGAGGGCGGGATGACGATGCGATGGCTTCGGCCGGTCCCGCTCGCCGTCACGGCCCTGCTCGCATCGTTCGGGGGCGCGGCGCATGCCGCCACCTGCGACGTCAATCCGCAGGGGGCCAATTTCGGCACCTACGACCCGTTGAGCCCCGGCCCGCTCGATACCGTCGGCAACGTCAACATACGCTGCGACGGCATCGTCGCGCTGACCGTCTCGCTCGGGCCGGGCAACGGCTCCTATGACGAGCGGCGGATGCTGGGAGGAGGGGCGGAGCTCGCCTACAATCTCTACACCGATGCGGCGCGAACGATCATCTGGGGCGACGGGAGCGGCAGCACCGGCAACGTCTCGATCAACGCCCAGAATGTGGACATCCCCGTCTACGGGCGGATGCCCGGCAGGCAGCCGATCCCCGCCGCGGCCTATGCCGATACGATCGTCGTGACCATCACCTATTGAGGCACGGCGAGGCACGGGCTCCGGCTCAGCGTGCCGAGCCCGCTATTTCGGTCGCCCTGACGCACGACGAATCCGGACCGGCAGTCGAGGATCGCCGGCCCGCGCAGATCCGCGGCGACGATCGCGGCGGCGGCGGCCGATCCCGGGCTCTGGAGCTGGAAGGCATGGCTCGCGCCGCGGATGCGGACGCCGTTCAGCACTACCCCCTCGATCCTCTTGCCGATGAACTGGATCGCTTCCTCGCTGCTGTCGACGAGATCCAGCGCCTCGACCTCGATCCGCCCGCCGAGCGGCGCGTCGAGCGCGTAGAACCAGAGGGCGCCGACGCCGAAATGCCAGTTCGGGTCGAAGCTGCCGCCGCGCACCACGATATTGCCGGCAATCCCGATCCTGCCGGAAACGGGAATCGTGGCGAAGCGGTTGCCGACATGGATGCCGCCGCCCTCGGTGAGCGTGTCCGCCACCAGATTTCCCGTCACCGCCATGTCGCGGCCGCCATAAAGGGCGATGCCGTTGGCGAGCACGGGCGCGACGATCGTGTTGCGCCGGAAGACGATGTCGTGATCGGCGGCCCCGCCCGACCATGCGGCCAGCCCGTCGTCGCCAGTGTTGCGGAAGAAGCTCTCCTCGACCGATGCGTGGCCGACGCCGCGGTGGAAGTTGAGGCCGTCGGCGGTGGTGTCGGTGACGCGGAGCCGCCGGATCGCGATGCCGTCCATCGGCCCGTCGAACCATAGCCCGACCTTGACGTGCTGGATCCACAGATTGTCGATCCGCGAGCCGCCGCCCATGGCACCGCCGATCCCGGCCAGCGCCGCATGGTCGTCGCGGTCGCGCACGTCGCCGAGGATCGCGAAATCGCGCAGGACCACCGCCCGCGATCCGGCCGGCGCCTCGCGGCCGTAAATGCCGACGCCTCTGCCCCGCAGCACCGAGCGCCACGACCCCGCGCCGACGAGGCTCACCCGGTCGAGTTCGAGATGCCCGTTCACCTGGAACGTCCCCGGCGGAATCCAGACCGGCCGGCGGAGCGCGCGGCCGGCGGCGACGGCGCGGCGGAAGGCGGAGGTCGAGTCGCGCAGGCCCGATCGGTCGGCGCCGAAGCGCAGGACCGAGAGCGCATTGGGCGGCGGCGCCGCCAGCGGCGCCACCAGCTCGAAATCCGCCAGGTCGACGACATACCAGGGGGCGTCGTCGACCTCGCCGACCATCAGCCGCACGCTCGCTCCCGCCGGCAGCGTGCGGCCGAGCAGCAACCGGGCTTCGTCGTAAAAATGGTGCGGGCTGCCGTCGCCGGGGCGGTTGGTGAAGGGATAGGCGCCGTAGAACCAGCCGTAGCGCGAGGTCGTGGCGAGCGCGCCGATCCGCCGGCCGCCGACATAAACACCCAGGGTCGCGTCCCGGCCGGCGCCGTCCGGCGTGTCCGGAATCGCGTAGCGGACATTCAGCGCGTTGGCGGCGCGCGCGAGGGTGAATTCGACGAACCGGCCGCGGCCGGACAGGCGCACGGCTTTCCGGCCCGAGGCCTCAGCGGCGAGCGTGGTGAAGCGCCGGTCCGGGCCCAGAAACTCGCCGTTGGTGGCGGCATTTTCCGCCTCATATTCGACGAACGGGACCGGCGCCCCGCGGCCGGCGGTCGCTTCGGGTGGAAGCGCGGCGATCGTCACCGGTGTGGCGGCAGGGCTCGTCCCGGCCGCCAGCGCGAGCCACAAGGCCGCGCATGGCGCAACGGCGCGCGGGGGACCGATCGCGGTTGCGGTTACGCGCCTCCCGGGCGCGGGATCACGACGCACCCGATTGCTGGCCGTCTTGACGCTTCGGCGGATCGCCCGCGCCGCCGAACAGCTCCATCACGTCGGTGATGATCATGCGCATGGCGTCGTGGGCGCTCTGCTCGTCGCGGGCGCGGATCGCGTCCAGAACGGCGCGGTGGGCGGGGAGGCTGGCGCGGTGGCGGGGGAGATCGGCGGTGCGCCCGTTGAAGCGGCTGGTGAAGCGGATCGAGGTCTGCAGCGCCGTCGCCACCAGGTCGCGGAACTGGCGATAGAAGGGGTTGCCGCAGGCGTCGAGGATGGCGAGGTGGAAGGCGATATCCGCCTCGAGCGCGTCGTCCTCGTCCGCATCGGCCGCCTCCATCCGTTTGTAGCCCGCCTCGATCGCAGCCACCGCCCCGGCATCCCCCTCGCGCGCGGCCAGCGCGGCGGCGGCGGGCTCGATGGCGATGCGCAGCTCGCTGAACTGGCGCAGCAATTCGAGCGAGAATTTGCGCTCGAGCAGCCAGCGCAGCACATCCGGGTCGAACAGATTCCAGGACGAGGGCGGCTGGATCGTCGTGCCCTTGCGCGGGCGGGCGGTGAGCAGGCCCTTCGCGGTCAGCATCTTCACCGCCTCGCGCGTCACCGAGCGGCTCACGCCATGCTGCGTCGCAAGCTCCGCCTCGGTCGGGAAACGCTGGCCGTCATAGCTGCCGGTGACGATGGCGCGGCCGAGCGCATCGAGCATGCCGAAGGTGAGGTTGCGGCCGAATCCGTCGGCGATCCGGGCCGCCCCGGCGTCGGGGTTCGCGCCCCACTGCTTCTCCCCGCTGGACATGTGAATTTAATCATATAATTCCTTGCCCGAAACGGCAACATCGCCGCATTTCCTTGGTCCCCGCAAGAGGGGCGGAGCGGGAGGAATCGCACGTGCAGCTTGCTACGATCGATATCGTCGTCGTCATCTTTTACGCCATCGCCATCTTCGCCCTCGCGCAATATGTCAGCCGCGAGAAGAAGGGCCACCAGAAGGACACGTCGGATTATTTCCTGGCGTCGAAGAACCTGCCCTGGTGGGCGATCGGCGCCTCGCTCATCGCCGCCAACATCTCCGCCGAGCAGATCGTCGGCATGTCGGGCTCGGGCTATGCGATCGGCCTCGCCATCGCGTCCTACGAATGGATGGCGGCAGCGACCCTGCTGATCGTCGGCAAGTTCTTCCTGCCGATCTTCCTCAAGAACCAGATCTACACGATGCCGCAATTCCTGGGGCGGCGTTACGGGCGCTCGCTGCCGATCCTGATGGCGGTGTTCTGGCTCGTCCTCTACGTCTTCGTGAACCTGACCTCGATCATCTGGCTGGGCTCGATCGCGGTCAACAAAGTGGCCGGCGTCGACCAGAATCTGGCGCTGGTGATGCTCGGCGCCTTCGCCCTGCTCTACCAGATCCGCGGCGGCCTCAAGGCGGTGGCGCTCACCGACATCGTCCAGGTGACCCTGCTGGTGCTGGGCGGGCTCGTCGTCGCCTATCTGACGCTCGACAAGATCGGCGCCGGCGCGGGCGTGATCGCGGGCTTCACCGCTTTGATGCACCACGCTCCCGATCATTTCCATATGATCCTCGCCAAAGGCGACCCGCATTATATGGACCTGCCCGGCCTCTCGGTGCTGATCGGCGGCATGTGGATCGCCAATCTCAGCTATTGGGGCTTCAACCAATATATCATCCAGCGCGCGCTGGCGGCGAAGAGTCTCGACGAGGCGCAGAAGGGCGTGCTGTTCGCCTCCTTCCTGAAGCTGCTGATGCCGCTGATCATCGTCCTGCCCGGCATCGCCGCGGTGATGCTGGCGCCTGGCCTTCCCAAGCCGGACGAAGCCTATCCGACGATGATGCGGCTGCTGCCGACCGGCCTGCTCGGCCTCGTCTTCGCCGCGCTGATCGCGGCGATCATCGCCTCGACCGCGTCCAAGATCAATTCGATCGCGACCATCTTCACCCTCGACCTCTACGCCAAGTTCCGCGGCGACCGGACGCGGGCCGAGGATGCGGAAGGCCGCCAAAACGAGGAGCGCCATCTGGTGCTGGTCGGGCGGATCACCGCATTCGTCGCGATCGCCATCGCGATCGCCGCGGCGCGGCCGCTGGTCGGCCATTCCGAGCAGGCCTTCCAGTACATCCAGGAATTCACCGGCTTCTTCACGCCGGGCATCACCGTCATCTTCCTGCTCGGCCTGTTCTGGAAACGGGCGAACGAGGCGGGGGCGTTCACGGCGGCGGTGGCCTCGGTCGTCCTCTCGGCCCTGTTCAAGAGCGTCTGGGCGAGCCTGCCGTTCATCGACCGGATGGGCGTCGTCTTCCTGATTTCGATGACCCTGGCGGTGGTGGTGTCGCTGCTGACCAGGCCGCAGCCCGGCGCCGACACGATCGACACGCAGAACGTCCGCTACAAGACGAGCACCGGCTTCAACGTCGGCGCGCTCGCCGTCGTGCTGATCCTGGTGGTGCTCTACAGCATGTTCTGGTGAGAGCCCGGTTGGGGAAAGAGCCAATGCTGATTTCCACAATGCTCGAATTGATCGGCCGGCGAACGCCCCTCACGGCTTCCTGCGCAGATGCTTCGCCCAATCGATCTGGCTGAGCAGGACGAGCAGGCCCAGCATGACGAGCTGGAGGCCGATGCCAAGCGGGCTGGTCAGCGCGTGGCGGAAGGTGTCGCCGAGGCTCGACGCCCTGATCTTGTGGGCGGTGAAGGCGTAGATCGAATAGGAAGCGAGGCGGCCGACGAAGAAGGCGGCGGTGAAGGAAAGCAGGCGGACTCCGGTCAGCCCCGCCGCCTCGAACAATTGGGCCGAGGGCAGCGGCGAGAAGGCGAACAGACCGAGGGCGATGATCCCGTTCCGCTTCTTGCGCTCCAGCTCCTCGCGGAGGGCCTCGAGGTTCCGCTTCGTCCTGGCGGGAAGACGGCCCCGGAGCAGCCGCACCCCGTGGGCGAGGAGGAACCGTCCCAGGGCGGCGGCGACGGCGCCGACGATCACCAAAGGCGTCAGCGGCAGATGCGAGCCGAGGCCGTAGAAGACGATGATCGACCAGGTCGGCGGACCGAAGGCGGGCATCAGATTGACGCCCAGCACGATGGCGAAAAAGATCAGATAGTCGGTCATGGCCGACGCCTATAACGTCAGCCCTGGGGAAAGGCCCAGAGCAACCGGAGGACGGCCCGATCGTCGCCCGCTCGACCGACTTCTAGCTGCGCTGCTGGAACCAGGAGCGCGCCTCGGCGCCGCCGGGGGCGGTGGCCGGGGCGGCGACTTCGCCCGACAGGCGGGTGCAGACCTGATGGAAATTGCCCTCGACGGTCACATGGTGCTCGCCGAAATAAATGTCGGTGAAGGGGCCGGGGGTGGATGCCACATGGGTGATGCGCGCCACGTTGACCGCGATATCGCCGCGCTGCCCGCCCCTTTTCATGATCACCAGTCTCACGTCGGCACCTCCATTGAGCGCGACATTAGAGGGCTTTCGTTAAAGCAGGGTTGCGGACGGGTGGAGGAAACTCCCCGTCCGCGGATGGGAAGGGCAGGGGGCGGGTCGCAGCAGAAGGGCTCGATGCCTCTGAGGCTGCGCCTGTGCTCGCGGCCGCCGCGCGGCCGACCCACCCCCGACCCCTCCCTTTCAGGGAGGGGGGCGAAGGATCCGGTTGGGCGGTCGCCGGCGGATGGGCGGCGCATCGCGAGGGGCCCGCCTCCGCCGGCGACAGGGCGATCAGGGACGCATAGAGAAGGCTGCGCTCGAGTTCGGATGGACAGGTCATGAGACTTCCTTTCGGGTCGGGGACGGAGTCATGCGGCGCGTCTGGCCGCCGGCGGGCGCGGCTCGGCTTCGGGCATGGGGCGGCGCTGGCGGGCGGAGCGGCGGATCAAATCGTCGATCTCGGGCGCGCGGCCGTTC
>JAXDOV010000072.1:0-4297 GCA_034668705.1 Sphingomonadales bacterium | reverse complement strand
CCGTCGGCGCGGGGGTTGTCGCCGAGATCACGAAGTAATATAGGGCCTGCAGCCGCCCGGATCGGGAGATTCGGGCGGCTCGCCTATCAGTACGAGTATTGGCCGCTCCGGGGCCGCAAGGGTCCGGGTTGGCTTTGTTTGGTTTGCTCCCTATGGAGCGCTTGGTTGGTTTTGCCCCTCACGGGGCGGGCTCTTTGCAATCGGTAAGCAGGTTATGGAAACGCAGAACATCCGCATTCGCCTGAAGGCATTCGATCACCGGGTGCTCGACCAGGCGACGGGCGACATCGCCGATACGGCGCGTCGCACCGGTGCTTTGATCCGCGGTCCGATCCCGCTGCCGACCCGCATCGAGAAGTTCACCGTCAACCGTTCGCCGCACGTCGACAAGAAGTCGCGCGAGCAGTTCGAGGTGAGGACCTATAAGCGGCTGCTCGACATCGTGCAGCCGACGCCGCAGACGGTGGACGCGCTGATGAAGCTCGACCTCGCCGCCGGCGTCGACGTCGAGATAAAGCTGGCCTAGGCCGGCCGGCCCCTTCCCAGGGGTCCCCGCGAAGTACCGCTTCGTGGAGTTTAGATAGGGATACCGCACGGGCTTTCCGTGGTCTGCGTCCCCCGCATCCCGCCTCGGCGGGAAAACAGCCCAGCGGGGTGATGCATCTGTTTCGGGCTGTGCAAGCCCGCGGAATTGTCCGCGGGCCTCTGTGTAAGGAGTTTGGTCATGCGCACTGGCGTGATCGCGAAGAAAATGGGGATGACCCGATTGTTCCAGGACGACGGCCGCCACGTGCCGGTCACCGTCCTGGCGCTCGACAATGTTCAGGTGGTGGCGCGCAAGGAAGCGGGTAGCGACGGCTATGTCGCGGTCCAGCTCGGCGCCGGCACCGCCAAGGCGAAGAACGTCGCCAAGCCGCAGCGCGGCCATTTCGGCAAGGCCGAGGTGGAGCCGAAGGCGCGGGTCGCCGAGTTCCGCGTCGCCGAGGACGCCCTGCTCGACGTCGGCGCCGAGCTCACCGCCGACCATTTCGTCGCCGGCCAGCTGGTCGACATCCAGGGCGTGACCCAGGGCAAGGGCTTTGCCGGCGGCATGAAGCGCTGGGGCTTCGGCGGCCTGCGCGCCACCCACGGCGTCTCGCTCTCGCACCGCTCATTGGGCTCGACCGGCCAGCGCCAGGATCCGGGCCGCGTCTTCAAGAACAAGAAGATGGCGGGCCATATGGGCGCGAAGAACCGCACCCAGCAGAATCTGGAGGTCGTCCGCACCGACGTCGAGCGCGGCCTGATCTTCGTCAAGGGCTCGGTCCCCGGCCACAAGGGCGGCTGGCTGCTGGTCAAGGACGCGGTCAAGGTCTCGCGTCCCGACGCCGCGCCTTACCCGGCTGGCCTCCGCGCCGTTCAGAACAACGATGTTCAAAATGAAGATGGGGCTCCCGCCGAGACGCCGGCCGAAAGTGCCGCCGCTCCGGAAGCGACCGAAGGCCAGGAAGGCTAAGCCATGAAGGTCAAAGTTCAGAGCCTCGACGGCGGCAAGGCCGGCAAGGACATCGAGCTCAGCGACGAGGTGTTCGGCGTCGAGCCGCGCGCCGACATCCTCCACCGCGTCGTCACCTGGCAGCTCGAGAAGCGCCGCGGCACCGCCCGCGGCGCCCGCGAGCGGTCCGACGTCGCCCGCACCGGCAAGAAGTTCGGCCGCCAGAAGGGCGGCGGCACCGCCCGCCACGGCGACCGCCGCGCGCCGATCTTCATCGGCGGCGGCAAGGCGCACGGCCCGCGCGTCCGCGACTTCGATCCGTCGCTGAACAAGAAGGTGCGCGCGCTCGGCCTGAAGATGGCCTTGTCCTCCAAGGCGCGGGACGGCCGGCTGGTCGTGGTCGAGAATCTCGACATCGGCGAGGCCAAGACCAAGGCGCTCAAGGAGAGGCTCGCCGGCTTCGACTTCGGCCGCAACGCGCTGGTGATCGACGGCGACGCGCTCAGCGTCGGCTTCGCTCTGGCGTCGTCGAACCTGCGCGAGATCGACCTGCTGCCCGCGGTCGGCGCCAACGTCTACGACATCCTCAATCACGAAACCCTGGTGCTGACGCGCGCCGCGGTCGAGAAGCTGGAGGCGCGTTTCAATGGCTAAGAAGCCTCAAAAAACGGACCAGGTCGACATCAACCATTATGACGTCGTCCTCGCTCCCCACATCACCGAGAAGGCGACGCTCATCTCCGAGCATAATGCCGTCGTCTTCCGGGTCGCCCGCGAGGCCACCAAGCCGCAGATCAAGGCGGCGGTGGAGGCCCTGTTCGGGGTCAACGTGACGGGCGTCAACACCATCACCCAGAAGGGCAAGTCCAAGCGCTGGAAGGGCCGGCCCTATACCCGCTCGGACCTCAAGAAGGCGATCGTGACCCTGGCCGAAGGCCAGTCGATCGACGTCACCACCGGTATCTGAGGCGAAGACGATGGCACTCAAATCCTATAACCCGGTCACACCGTCGCAGCGCGGCCTGATCCTCGTCGACAAGTCGGCGCTCTGGAAGGGCAAGCCGGTCAAGGCGCTGACCGAAGGCAAGCGCAAGAGCGGCGGCCGCAACAACAAGGGCCATGTCACCTCGCGCGGCATCGCCGGCGGCCACAAGCAGCGTTACCGCTATATCGACTTCAAGCGGCGCAAATGGGACGTCCCGGCCACCGTCGAGCGGCTGGAATACGACCCCAACCGCACCGCCTTTATCGCCCTCGTCAAATATGAGGATGGCGAACTCGCCTATATCATCGCGCCGCAGCGGCTCGCGCCGGGCGACAATGTCGTCGCCGGCAAGCGCGTCGACGTGAAGCCGGGCAATGCGATGGAAGTGGGCTCGATCCCGGTCGGCACGATCGTCCACAATGTCGAGATGAAGCCGGGCAAGGGCGCCCAGATCGCCCGCTCCGCCGGCACCTATGTACAGGTGGTCGGCCGCGACCGCGGCATGGTCATCGTCAGGCTCAATTCCGGCGAGCAGCGTTATGTCCGCTCGGATTGCATGGCGACGGTCGGGGCGGTGTCCAACCCGGACAACCAGAACCAGAATTTCGGCAAGGCCGGCCGCAGCCGCTGGATGGGCCGGCGTCCGCTGACCCGCGGCGTCGCCAAGAACCCGGTCGATCACCCGCATGGCGGCGGCGAAGGCCGGACCTCGGGCGGCCGTCATCCGGTCACCCCCTGGGGCAAGCCGACCAAGGGTGCCCGCACCCGCAACAACAAGTCGACGGACAAGATGATCATCCGGTCCCGTCACGCGAAGAAGAAGAGGTAGATATGGCCCGCTCCGTCTGGAAAGGTCCGTTCGTCGAGCTGTCCCTGCTCAAGAAGGCAGAGGCCGCTCAGGATGCGAACAGCCGTTCGCCGATCAAGACCTGGTCGCGCCGCTCGACGATCCTGCCGCAGTTCGTCGGCCTCACCTTCAACGTCTATAACGGCCGGAAATTCGTTCCCGTGTCGGTCAACGAGGACATGGTGGGGATGAAGCTCGGCGAGTTCGCGCCGACCCGCTACTTCCCCGGCCATGCCGCCGACAAGAAGGGCAAGAGGTAAGCCATGGGTAAAGAGGCATCCCCCCGCAAGGTCGCGGACAACGAGGCGCTCGCCGTCGGCACGCAGATCCGCGGCTCGGCGCAGAAGCTGAACCTCGTCGCCGGCCTGATCCGCGGCAAGAAGGCGGAAGACGCGCTGAACATCCTCTCCTTCTCGAAGAAGGCGATGGCGATCGACGTCCGCAAGGTGCTCGCCTCGGCGATCGCCAATGCCGAGAACAACCACAATCTCGACGTCGACAGCCTGGTCGTCGCCGAGGCGTCGGTCGGCAAGAGCCTGTCGATGAAGCGGTTCACCCCCCGCGCCCGCGGCCGCTCGTCCCGGATCGTCAAACCGTTCAGCCGCGTGCGCATCGTCGTCCGCGAGCAGCAGGAAGCGTAAAGACATGGGTCAGAAGACTTCACCGATCGGCTTTCGCCTTCAGATCAACCGGACCTGGGACAGCCGCTGGTTCGCGGAGGGCGAGGCTTATGCCCGCCTGCTGATGGAGGATCTCAAGATCCGCCAGTACATCATGAAGGCGCTGCCGCAGGCGGCGATCTCCAAGGTGGTGATCGAGCGGCCGGCCAAATTGTGCCGCGTCTCCATCTATGCCGCGCGCCCGGGCGTGATCATCGGCAAGAAGGGCGCCGACATCGAGAAATTGCGCAAGCAGCTCGGCTCGATGACCTCGTCCGACGTGTCGCTGAACATCGTCGAGATCCGCAAGCCCGAGATCGACTCGCGCCTCG
>JAXDOV010000071.1:0-14398 GCA_034668705.1 Sphingomonadales bacterium | reverse complement strand
AGCGCTCGTCGTACATGGCGACGATCTTGTCCCGGTTCGCCTTGTAGCGCTGATACCATTCGCGCAATGTGTAGACGTAGTGGAGCCGCCAGGTTTCGCAGTCCGCCATGATCAGCTTCTCCTGCTCGCTGGCGCCGACGATCTCCGACAAAGCCGGCAGATAGCCGCCCGGAAAGATATATTTGAGCATGAACTTGTCGGTCGTGCCGGGGCCGCCGAGCCGCGCCATGGTGTGGACGACGGCGACGCCGTCATCGGCGAGCAGCGCGCGCAGCTTCTTGAAGTAGGTCCGGAAATGGGGCTGCCCGACATGCTCGAGCATGCCGACCGAGACGATCCGGTCGAAGCGGCCGGTGAGGTCGCGATAGTCCATCAGCTCGAATCTCACCCGGTCGGACACGCCGGCGTCGGCGGCGCGCTGCCGCGCGACGTCGAGCTGCTCCTTGGAGAGGGTGATGCCGAGCACCTCCACGTCCGCCACCCGGTTGAGGTAGAGGGCCAGCCCGCCCCAGCCGCAGCCGATGTCGAGCACGCGCAGGCCCGGCCGGAGCATGAGCTTCGAGGCGATATGGGCCTTCTTGTCGCGCTGGGCCTGCTCGACGCTGTTCGAGGGGTCGGTGAAATAGCCGCAGCTATATTGGAGGTCCTCGTCGAGGAAGAGCCGGTAGAAATCGTTGCCGACGTCGTAATGGTGGGCGACGTTGCGCTGCGAGCGCTCGCGCCAGTTGAACTGGGCGAAAAGATTGCCGAGCTTGCCGCCCTTCCTCAGGAACTTGTTGGAGCCGGCGCTGTCCTCCCATTTGTGGCTGCCGCGGATGATGTTGACGAGGTCGAGAATGTCGCCCTCTTCGACCATTAGCGCGCCGTCCATATAGGCCTCGGCGGCGCCGAGGCCCGGGTCGCGGGCGATCCGGCCCGGCACGCCGGGCACGGCGAGGCGGACGGTGACGGAGCGGAACTCGGCGTCCGGCGCGCCGTAGCGATAGGTCTTGCCGTCATGGTCGATGACGGTCAGCTCGCCCCGCTTCACATAGCCTGACAGCATCTTGTCGAGCAGCCACATCCTGCATTCCCCCTTGCGCCTCCGAAGCACGGCAGTGAACCGGAAGCAGGCGCCCGGTTCAAGCCCCGGAATCGGGGCCTCGCGCCGCCAGCGCCGTCATCGCCGCTGCCAGGTCCCGCGCCCGGAACGGCTTCTGCAGCACCGGCCGGTCGCGATATTTCGCGTCGATCCCCTCCGGTCCGTAGCCGGTGGCGAAGACGAAGGGGATGCCGCGCGCGATCAGCAGATCGGCGATGGCGAAGGAGCGCTCGCCGGCCAGGTTGACGTCGAGCATCGCGACGTCGAACCGCCCCTCGCACGCCAGCGCCAGCGCCGGCCCGAGCCGGCTGGCGATCCCCGCCACTTCATGGCCGAGCTCCAGCAGCATGTCCTCGATGTTCATCGCCACCAGCATCTCGTCCTCGACGATGAGGATGCGCAGCCGCCGTTCAGCCACCCGGCTCCTCCGCCCGCATCGCCTCCGGCGCCGCCTCGATCGTGCAGCGCAGCCCGTCGGGCTCGAAGGCGAGACGCGCCTTGCCGCCGAGGTCGCTCGCCAGCCCCTGCTCGATCAGCCGCGAGCCGAAGCCCTGCCGCGCCGGCTTCGCCACCGGCGGACCGCCTTTCTCCTTCCACTCGAGGATGAGCCGGCCTTCGGGCGTCTCCCGCCAGGCGATGGCGACGCTGCCGCCGTCGCGGGACAAGGCGCCGTATTTGGCGGCGTTGGTGCCGAGCTCGTGGAGCGCCAGCGCCAAAGCCAGCGCCGCCCGCGGCGCGATCCAGACCGGCGGCCCGCTCAGCGCGAACCGGTCCTGCTCCCCGGCGAGATGCTCGGTCGAATCGCGGACCACCCGCTCCAGCGCGGCACCGCCCCAATTCTGCTCGGTCAGCAGATTGTGCGCCCGCGACAGCGCCATCAGCCGCGCTTCGAAGCGCGCCTTGGCCTCGGCGACCGAGATGTCGCCCTTCAGCGTCTGGAAGGCGATCGCCTGGACCGTGGCCAGCGTGTTCTTCACCCGGTGGTTGAGCTCGTTGATCAGCAGCCTTTGATGCTGCTCGGCGACCTTCTGCTCGTGAACGTCCTCGGTGGTGCCGTACCAGAGGCAGATTTCGCCGTCCGGCCCGCGCCGCGGATAGGCGCGCGACCGCGCCCAGCGCTGGGTGCCGTCGCGGCGGACGACGCGATGCTCGACGTCATAGGGCGCGCCGGTCTCGAGGCTGCGGGCCCATTCCGCCAGCGTATAGTCGTGGTCGTCGGGGTGCATGCCGGCCTTCCAGCTGCCGGATAGGCCTTTCGTCCCCGTCCACTCCTCCCAGCGCGACGCGATCCGGTTCATCCGGCCGTCGGGAAGCGCCGTCCAGCTCACCTGCGGGTTGAGCTCGACGGCGTGGCGGTAATGATCCTCGCTGTCCCGCAGCGACTGCTCGGCCCGCGCCCGCTCGACCGCCGCCCAGCTCCGTTCGGCGACGTCGCGGGCCATCGCCGCCTCGGCTTTCTTCCATTCGCGCGGCGCCGGCTCGTGGACGTAGAGCAGGGCCTTGAGCGCGCCGTCGCGCACCAGGGGCACGGCGATCAGGGCGCGGACCCCGACCCGATTCCAATCCTCCACCCGTTCCGGATCGGCGGCGGGCAGGGCGGATATGTCGGCAAGCGCCAGCACCTCGCCGGAGCGGAGATAGGCGATCGCCTCCGGCCCGAGGCCCTGGACCAGCGCGCGCTGCCCCGCCAGGCTGGGCACCGTTGCGTCGCGGACCCAGTCGGTGCTGACCGAGACCTGTCCCTCCGCCTCGTCGACCTCGGCGAAGCCGACCCGGGCGGCGCCGAGATAGCGGCCGAGCAGGGCGGCGGCCGCTTCCTTGACCGATTCGGCCCGGTCGAGCCCGCGCAGCGCGTCCGCGAGCTCGGCCTGGAAGGCGAGGCGGCGCTGGACGAGGACCGGGCGGGTGACGTCCTCGCGCTGGCTGAAGACGCCGGCGACCCGCCCCTCGCCGTCGAGCAAAGGGGTCAGGCTGTAATTCCAGTAGCTCTCTTCGAGGGCGCCGTCCCGCACCACCGGCACCATCCGCTCGTCGACCGAAAGGCCTTCGCCGGTCTCCAGCACCTGCGCGAATTGCGGGCCCACATCGTCCCACATCCGCGCCCAGACCTCCGCCGCCGGCCGGCCCAGCGCCCAGGGGTGCCGCTCGCGGAGCAAGGCGGCGAAGCCGTCATTGTAGAGGAGGGTCAGCGCCGGTCCCCAATAGACGGCGGCCGCGCCGCTGAACCGGTGGCAGAGCTCGGCGGCGAAGCGGAGCCGGTCCGGCCAGGCGTCGATCGGGCCGAGCGGCGTCGACGACCAGTCGAAGCCGGCGATCAGCGGCCCGAGCGCGGCGCTGGGCGGATCCGGCAACAGGGGGCGGGTCGAAGCCATGTCTTACACTCCGTCGCCCGTGATAATCGGTCCCCGGCGGTTCACAAGGACTTGAAAAGCCTCGGTCAGGCGATCGCCGCCTGTTTGTCCTCCGCGATGCGGTCGAGCTCGGCGCGGCTCTTCTTCTCGGCGGTGGATTTGAGCTGGCCGCAGGCGGCCATGATGTCCCGCCCGCGCGGGCGGCGGATCGGCGCCGAGATGCCTGCTTCGAAGATGATATCGGAGAAGCGCCGCACCCGTTCCTCGTCCGAGCATTCGTAAGGCGCGCCGGGCCAGGGGTTGAACGGGATCAGGTTCACCTTGGCCGGCAGCTTGTGCTTGCGCAGCAGCCGCACAAGCTCGCGCGCATCCTCGTCGCTGTCGTTCTTGTCCTTCAGCATCACATATTCGAAGGTGATGCGGCGGGCATTGTTGGCGCCGGGATAGCGGGCGCAGGCTTCGAGCAGCTCCTCGATCCCGTATTTGCGGTTGATCGGGACGATCTCGTCGCGCACCTCCTTGGTCACCGCATGGAGCGAGACGGCGAGATTGACGCCGATCTCCTCGCCGGCACGGGCCATCATCGGCACCACGCCCGAGGTCGACAGGGTGATCCGCCGCCGCGACAGGCCGAGCCCGTCGCCGTCCATGACGATCTTCAGCGCATCGCGGACATTGTCGAAATTGTAGAGCGGCTCGCCCATCCCCATCATGACGATGTTGGACAGCATCCGCCCCTCGGGAGCCGTGCTCGATTGCGGCTCCGCAGCAATGTTCGACCGCTGCTCCGCAGCAATGTTCGACTGCTGCTCCGCAGCAATGTTCGACTGCTGCTCCGCAGCGGAGGGCGGCCATTCGCCGAGCGCGTCGCGGGCGAGCATCACCTGGCCGACGATCTCGCCGGCATGGAGGTTCCTGACCAGCCGCATCGTGCCGGTATGGCAGAAGCGGCAGTTGAGCGTGCAGCCAACCTGGCTGGAGACGCAGAGCGTGCCGCGGTCGGCGTCGGGGATGAACACCATCTCGAAATCATGGCCGTCGGGCGTCCTGAGCAGCCATTTGCGGGTGCCGTCGGTCGAGAGCTGCTCGACGACCACCTCCGGACGGCCGATCACGAACCGTTCGGCGAACCACGCCCGCTGCGGCCTGGCAATGTCGCTCATCGCCTCGAAATCGGTGGCGCCGCGATTGTAGATCTGGTGCCAGATCTGCTTGGCGCGCAGCTTCGCCTGGCGCGGCTCCAGCCCCGCCTCGAGCAGGGCCTCGCGGATCTGCTCCCGGCTGAGGCCGACCAGATCCAGGCCCGCGTCGTCGCCCGCGTGGACGGGGCGCGGCACGGTCACCGGGTCGATATGACCGGGAATGGGCATCGGCGCTGTCATGAGGGCGCCCATGTAGGGGGAACGCATCGGTTTTTCTAGGCGGTTCGGCCGCCTGCGCCGCGATGGACGATCGTCTCCACCCCAGCCTGGATTTCGACGACGCTGCCCTGCGGCAGCCCCGCGGCCACCGGCGCACCGCAGCCCGGACGATCGGCGGCGCCGGTCAGCATGCCCCGAAGCACCCGCGCCGACATGCCGTGCATCAGCACCAGCCGGTCGCCGCCTTCCTCGTCATGGTCGTCCAGCCAGGCCTGCAGCCGCAGTGCGATCCCGTCATACCATTCGCCGCCCGGTGCGCAGCGGGTGAAGAGGCCGCTTTCCGGGTCGAAGACCGGTCCGACCTCGGCGACCAGGTCCCGATAGTAACGATGGGTCCATTCGCCCATGCCGATCTCGACCAGCCGCGGGTCGGTCCGCGCCTGGTGCCAGTCGAGCTCGAGATGCTCGGCGATCACCGCCAGCGTCTGCAACGCCCGCCCGGTCGGCGAGGACCATAAAGCGAGCGCCGGCTTCGGCCCGAGCCGGCGGCGAAGCGCCAGGCCCATCTCCTCGGCCTGGGCGAAGCCGGCGCGGGTCAGCGGCGTGTGATGCGCATCGCCCTGGATGCGGCCGGCGGCGTTGAACACCGTCTCGCCATGGCGGGCGATGAAGAAACGGGGCGCCGCCACAGGTCTCAGCGGGCGCAGGCGATGGCGGCGGCGTCGATCGCGGTCGCGGCCCCGCGCAGTGGATAGAAGTCGCGGAGCAGCCCCCCGCCTTCGGAACGGGTCTCGACGCTCATCTCGACGCCGGTGCGCATCGCCGCGACGATCGCCGCGTCGGCGGCGGCGTCGGGCGCCCAGCCGTCGGCGCCGCCGCCGATCAGCTGGAAGGTGCGCCCGTCGATCCTCAGCAGCACCGCCGAGCCGGCCCGTTTGGGCCGGGCGAAGCGGAGATGGAGCTGTCCGCGGATGTTCCGCCTGGGCCAGGTGGCGATCGAGGCGAAGGCGGGGCCGGAATCGCGCCGGTGCGGGCCGCCGGCTTCCGAAATCGCATAGCAGCGCGCCGCGTCGCG
The DNA here is from genome assembly GCA_034668705.1 of Sphingomonadales bacterium. Taxonomy (GTDB): domain Bacteria; phylum Pseudomonadota; class Alphaproteobacteria; order Sphingomonadales; family Sphingomonadaceae; genus Allosphingosinicella. The sequence continues at coordinate 8,530 of JAXDOV010000071.1, read as the reverse complement.
GAACGCGCCCCATTGGCCGAACACGCCCAGGGCCTGCGGCTGCGCCTGGGCCGGAAAGGCAAATGCAAGAAATATCAGGAGAAAGTTCCGGCTCCGAACCATCGCCCGACAATGTTCGGCTTGTGGCCCCAGGGCAACAGAAAATCTCGTTTAGCGGGCGTTCATGCAACCTTCCCCACCGCCGCTCGCTGGGGGCGGCCTCAGGGGAAAACACGTGAAGACTGAGAAATGGAGTTGTTTGATCATGCGTAAGTTGATTGTTGTTGCGTCGCTCGCCGCCGCGTCCCTGGCGGCGGCCCCCGCTCTGGCCCAGGACCGGGCGCCCTTTACCGGTTTCCACGTCGAGGGCATTGCCGGCTGGGACCGGCCGCACGTGCCCAATGATCGTAGCAGCGGTGTCGTCTACGGCGCCGGCGTTGGCTACGACCACCAGGCCGGCGGGCTCGTGCTCGGCATCGAGGGCGAAGCGAGCGATTCGTCCGCGAAGAAATGCGTCGGCGGTGTCAGCATCGCCGGCGACAGCCTTTGCGCCAGCGCGGGCCGGGATCTCTATGTGGGCGGCCGGGTCGGCGCCCTGGTGGCGCCGACCACCCTTCTTTACGCGAAGGCCGGCTATACCAATGCCCGCATCAACTCGACCTACACGACCCCGACCGGGATCGGCAATCTCACCGCCCGCGACAATCTCAACGGCGTCCGCGTCGGCGGCGGCATCGAGCAGTCGGTCGGCGGCAGCGCCTATGTGAAGGCCGAATATCGCTACTCGAATTACGAGAAGAACGTCGACCGGCACCAGGTGGTCGCCGGCTTCGGCTTCCGCTTCTGACCCGGCGGAAACGCAAGGAGGGCCGGGGCCTTGCGCCCCGGCCCTTTTTTTCGTGCCGCCGCGTTCCCCCTAGCGATGTGCGGTCACCCGCTCTAAGACTCGTTCAAAGTACCAATTGGGGGACCCAATGAAGGCGACGATCGAACGGGCGACGCTCCTCAAGAGCCTGGGGCACGTCCAGTCCGTGGTGGAGCGCAGGAACACGATCCCGATCCTGTCCAACGTCCTCATCGAGGCGAGCGAGGGCGGCGGGCTTCGGCTGATGGCGACCGACCTCGACCTCCAGATCAACGAGACGGTCGAAGCGAACGTCTCGCAGCCCGGCGCCACCACCGTCTCGGCCCACACCTTGTTCGACATCGCCCGCAAGCTGCCCGAGGGAAGCCAGGTCGAGCTCGCCGCCTCCGAAGGCAAGATGCAGATCCTCGCCGGCCGCGCCCGCTTCAACCTCTCGACCCTGCCGCGCGACGATTTCCCGGTGATCGCCGAGGGCGATCTGCCGACCCGCTTCGAGCTGCCGGCGGCGACCCTGCGCCAGATCATCGACAAGACCCGCTTCGCGATCTCCACCGAAGAGACGCGCTACTATCTGAACGGCATCTTCCTCCACGTCTCGGACGAGGCGCAGCCGGTGCTCAAGGCCGCCGCCACCGACGGCCACCGCCTCGCCCGGGTCACCGTGCCGCGTCCGGCCGGCGCCGAGGGCATGCCGGACGTCATCATCCCGCGCAAATGCGTCGCCGAGCTGCGCAAATTGCTCGACGAGGTCGACGGCACCGTCCAGGTCTCCCTGTCCGAGACCAAGATCCGCTTCGGCCTCGGCAATGCGATTCTCACCTCGAAGCTGATCGACGGCACCTTCCCCGATTACAGCCGGGTGATCCCGACCGCCAACGACAAGCTGCTGAGGATCGACCCGCGCTCGTTCGAGGAGGGCGTCGACCGCGTCTCGACCATCGCCAGCGAGAAGACTCGGGCGGTGAAGATGACGCTCGACCGCGACAAGGTCACGCTCTCGGTGACCAGCCCGGAGAACGGCACCGCCGCCGAGGAAGTGTCGGGCGACTATAACGCCGACGGCCTCGAGATCGGCTTCAACGCCCGCTATCTGCTCGACATCCTCGGCCAGGTCGAAGGCGATATCGTCGAAATGCACCTCGCCGACGCGGCCGCCCCCACTCTGCTCCGCGAGAACGACAAGGCCTCCGCGCTCTACGTGCTGATGCCGATGCGGGTGTGAGAATCTGCTGATCTCCCGCCCGCCCGCCGCGGCCGCCTTCCTCTGCCTGGCGGTACCGGCGGCGGGCCATGGTCGATTGGGTCGGCAGGACCGACCACGCCGCCGAGGAAAGTCTCGGCCAGCCGTCAAGGCGGCCGCCGGGAGATTCGCGCGCGAGCATCCCGCTTAGGCGCCCCACTGAAGGTGGCGAGACGGCCGACGGCGTCTCCCCTCGCTCCCTGTCGTATTCTCCTTCCCATGCGCCGCTGGCGGAACCGCTTGGCCTCCACGCGCGCGGACCACCGCGGCCGGCGAAACCAGGACGGCGATATCGCCCGAGCGGCTGCTTGGCGATGCTGCGCTCAATCCAAGTAAACTTCGGAGAGGATGACGATTTCGTCGAATCGAGATAGAACCGTTTCGGGTATATTACTTCGTCCCAAGAAGGATTCTGCCGCGCGGGATTCTCGCCATTCTGCGAGTCGCGCTCGCAGAATTGTGACGAGTCGGCTAATCCGCTCTTTTATCGGATTCTTTTCCCTGTTGCTTCAAGTCATCCACAGGGTTATCAATAACCTTGAACAGATCTGGGTATCGGCAGAGATAATATCGATGCCGATTGGCAGAACAAAGTGGTCTGCCAATGCCCTTATTGTTGAAATATTGTCATTTATGAACGCGCCTTTGCGCGCGGTCCTTCGTCTTCACCGAACGGCAGGAGACTCGAAATGGCACAGGCTCCCAAGAACGAAACCGGCGGCGCCGGCGGCGGAACCGAGAATGACGGTTTCAAGACCTTTCTCGTCGGCCTCGCCACCGATCCGTCGCAGCTCGGCCGGTTCATCAAGGACCCCGACGCGACCATGGCCGATGCCGGCATTTCGGCGGCGGACCAGGCGGTGCTCAAGAGCGGCCAGGCGGCCGCCATTTACGCCCGCCTCGCGGGCCAGACCGCCGCGGCCGGAATCGCCGCCCTGCTCGTGGTCGACGTGACCGAAGGCGCCGAAGCCGGCTCCCAGGACGTCAGCTTGCGCGCCCAAGCCGCGCAAAGCCTCTTCCCGCAATTTCCCCATTTCCCGCAATTCCCGCAATTTCCGCAGATCGTTCCCCCACAGATCGTGATCTCCCACTTCCCGCAATTTCCCCAATTTCCGCAGTTCCCGCAGTTCCCGCAGTTCCCGCAGATCGTCCCCCCACAGATCGTGACCTCCCACTTCCCGCAATTCCCCCAATTCCCGCAATTTCCCCAGTTCCCGCAGATCGTGATGCCGCAGATCCATCCGCAGATCGTGGCGCCGCAGATCCATCCGCAAATCCATCCGCAGGTCGTGGCGCCGCAGATCCATCCGCAACCGGCGGTGGTCTTCCCGCAGATCTTCCCGCAGATCTTCCCTTTGGTGCTGGTGGCGTCGCAGGGCTTTGCGCCGGGGCTGCTGCATTTCCCGCAGATCGTCCCTCCTCAGATCGTGGTCTCGCCGCAAATCCATCCGCAGATCGTCGCGCCCCAGATCCACCCGCAGATCGTCGCACCGCAGATCCATCCTCAGATCGTGGCGCCCCAGATCCACCCGCAGATCGTGGCGCCGCAGATCCACCCGCAGATCGTCGCGCCCCAGATCCATCCGCAGTTCGTCGTCTTCCCTCAGATCTTTCCTCAGATCTTCCCGCAGGTATTCCCGCAGATATTCCCGTGGTTCACCCAGCAGGGTTGAAGGAGGCCGGCATGAGCGAGACCAACGGAGCAGGGAACGGCGCGAAGAAGGGGTCCCTGATCGTCGTCGGCACGGGGATCCGCACCGTCGGCCACATGACGCTGGAGGCGGTCGCCTGGCTGAAGCAGGCGGACAAGGTGCTCTACGTGGTCGGCGATCCGATCGCCGAGGCGATGATCAAGGACCTCAATCCCGACGGGGCGGAATCGCTGACGCCTTATTATGCGGTCGGCAAGCCGCGCATCGACACCTATAACGAGATGATCGAGCGGATCCTCGCCTGCGTGCGGGAGGGGATGACGACCTGCTGCGCCTGCTACGGCCATCCCGGCGTCTTCGTCTATCCCTCGCACGAATCGGTGCGGCGGGCGCGGGCCGAGGGCTATAGCGCGCGAATGCTGCCCGGCATCTCGTCGGAGGATTGCCTGTTCGCCGACCTCGGCGTCGACCCGGGCATCAACGGCTGCCAATCCTATGAAGCGACCGATTTCCTGGTCAACGGCCGCAAGATCGATCCGAGCAGCTCGGTCGTCCTGTGGCAGATCGGCGTCGTCGGCGACGGCACGTTCAAGACCAATGGCTACGACCTTTCCGCCATGCCGCTGCTGATCGAGCGGCTGCTCGCTCATTATCCGATGAACCACCCCATCTATCTTTACGAGGCGGCGGTGCTTCCCGGCTGCGAGCCGACCATCATCCAGGCGACGATCGCGACCCTCGGCCAGGTGCCGCTATCCGCCGGCTTCACCGCCTACATCCCGCCGGGGGCCGCGACCATGTCGGACCCGACTCTGCTCTACCGCATGAATGCGCTCGCCGGTGCCGCGCAGGCGCAGGCGCAGGCGCGGCCGCAATAAGCGGGCCGGCGGCCGCGCCTCGAGCCATTCACGCGGTGGAGATTATCGCTTAACCGCTCGGCGGTGCCCGTCACCCGTCTCAGCCTTGCGGATTTCCGCTCCTATGCCGACGCCCTGATCGCGCCCGGGCCGGGCCTCGTCATCCTCACCGGCGAGAACGGCGCCGGCAAGACCAACGTGCTCGAGGCGCTGTCCCTCCTCTCCCCCGGCCGGGGGTTGCGGGGAGCCTCACTGGCGGAGATGGCGCGGGCCGGTGGCCCGGGGACATTCGCGGTCGCGGCGCGCTTAGGCCCATCCCCTTCAGGATGGGGCGCGGCTGAGGCCGGTTCGGGGGACGGGCCAGCGCCCCATGGGTCGGGGTTGGGGGAGTCGGGGGTGAACCGCTCCGCATCGTCGGATCAGTCACAGCCCCACCCCAACCCCGCCCCTGAAGGAGAGGGGCTTGTAGACGTCGGCACCGGCACCTCGCCTGCCGTGCCCGAGCGGCGGCAGGTGCGGATCAACGGCGCTCCCGCCTCGGCCAATTCGCTCGCCGAATGGCTGTCCGTGCTGTGGCTGACGCCGGCGATGGACCGGCTGTTCCTCGAAGGCGCGAGCGGGCGGCGGCGCTTCCTCGACCGGCTGGCCCTGGCCCTGGTGCCCGGCCATGCCGTCCACGCCGCCCGCTACGAGGCGGCGATGCGGGCGCGCAACAAGTTGCTCGCCGAGGCGGGACCGCGGGACGAGGCCTGGCTGGCGGCGCTGGAGGCGCGGATGGCGGAGCACGGCGCCGCCCTCGTCGCGGCGCGGCGGCTTACGGCGGCGGCGCTGCGGGAGCGGCTGGCCGAGGCGCCGGAAGGGCCGTTCGCGCGGGCCGATCTCGCGCTGGAAGGCGGCGAGGAGGATCTGCTTCCCGCCCTTGCCGCCGGACGCGGGCGCGACGCCGCCGCCGGCCGTACCCTCGCCGGGCCGCACCGCACCGATCTCCTCGTCACCCATCTCGGCAAGAACGAACCCGCCGAGCGCTGCTCGACCGGCGAGCAGAAGGCCCTGCTCCTCGCGATCGTCCTCGCCCATGCCGACCTCGTCGCCGAGCGCGCCGGACGGCGCCCCATCCTGCTGCTCGACGAGGTCGCCGCCCATCTCGACGCCCGCCGCCGGGCGGCTCTGTTCGAGCGGCTGGCGGCGGGCGGCGGCCAGGTCTGGGTCACCGGCACCGAACGCGCGCTCTTCGCCGGCGCCGGCGGCAGCCGGTGGCACGTCGCCGACGGCGCGCTGACGCCGGAGTGAGACCGCTTCAGCCAAAGCCGAACTTGCTCTAACGCAGAGCGCGATGCCGAGCCGTCCGCTCTTCGCCACGCTTTTCTACGAGGCCTCGCTCGACGATCCCGGCTTCCTGGCCGAGCTCGAGCATTCCTGCCGCGTGCTCGCCGCCGATGACGGCGCCGGCCGCCGCTGGTCGCGCGAGCACCATTATCGCGGCTATACCTCCTACGCCTCGCTGGACGACCTGCCGGTGCGCGATCCGCGCTTCGCCGAGCTGGTGCGGCGGCTCAACCGCCATGTCGCGGCCTTTGCCAGGGAATGCGCCTTCGACCTTGGCGGCCGCCGCCTCCGCCTCGACAGCCTCTGGGTCAACCTCCTCAGGCCCGGCGGCGCCCATAGCGCGCACATCCACCCGCACAGTGTCGTCTCCGGCACCTTCTACGTGACGGTGCCGCCCGGCGCCGGCGCCCTCAAGCTCGAGGATCCGCGCCTGCCGATGATGATGGCCGCGCCGCCGCGGCTTGCCGACGCGCCGGAACCGCTCAGGACCTTCGTCACCGCCGAGCCGAGACCCGGCACATTCTACCTCTGGGAAAGCTGGCTGCGGCATGAGGTCGTGCCCGGCACCGGCAAGGCGGACCGGATCAGCATCAGCTTCAATTATCGCTGAGCCTCATCGGGCGTTTTCCGCGGCCTTCGCGGCCATGTTGCACCGCCGAAAAAAGCGGCTCGAATCGGGCCGTTTTCCTTGGTTTTCCGCGCCTTCGTCGCTATATCCCGTCCATGGCAACATCCCCCAGCGAAAACGCTTACGGCGCCGATTCCATCAAGGTGCTGAAGGGCCTCGACGCGGTCCGCAAGCGGCCCGGAATGTATATCGGCGACACCGACGACGGCTCGGGCCTCCACCACATGGTGTTCGAGGTCTCGGACAATGCGATCGACGAGGCGCTGGCCGGCCATTGCGACCTGATCCGCGTCGTCCTCAACCCCGACGGCTCGGTCTCGGTCGAGGATAATGGCCGCGGCATCCCGACCGGCATCCATGCCGAGGAGGGGGTGTCGGCGGCCGAGGTCATCATGACCCAGCTCCACGCCGGCGGGAAGTTCGAGAACACCTCCGAGGACAATGCGTACAAGGTGTCGGGCGGCCTGCACGGCGTCGGCGTCTCGGTGGTCAACGCGCTGTCGGAATGGCTGGAGCTCACCATCTGGCGCGACGGCGAGGAGCATTGGATGCGCTTCCGCCACGGCGACGCCGAAGCGCCGCTGAAGCTGGTCGGCCCCGCACCGGAGGGGAGGAAGGGCACCAAGGTCACCTTCCTGCCGTCGTCCGAAACGTTCAAGATCGTCGAGTTCGAGTGGGACAAGCTCGAGCATCGCTTCCGCGAGCTCGCTTTCCTCAATTCGGGTGTGCGCCTGATCCTGACCGACGCCCGGCACGAGGAGGAGAAGGAGGTCGAGCTTTACTATGAGGGCGGCATCTCGGCCTTCGTCCGCTATCTCGACCGGGCCAAGACGGCCTTGATCCCGGACCCGATCTCGGTCACCGGCCAGCGCGACGATGTCGGCATCGAGGTCGCGCTCGAGTGGAACGACAGCTATTACGAGCAGACCCTCTGCTTCACCAACAACATCCCGCAGCGCGACGGCGGCACCCATCTCGCCGCCTTCCGCGCCGCTTTGACCCGGACGCTCAACAATTATGCCGACAAATCCGGCATGATGAAGCGCGAGAAGGTGAGCCTGACCGGCGACGACATGCGCGAAGGGCTGACCGCGATCGTCTCGGTCAAGCTGCCCGACCCGAAATTCGGCTCGCAGACCAAGGACAAGCTGGTCAGCAGCGAGGTCCGCCAGCCGCTCGAGAGCCTGATGGCCGACAAGCTCGCCGAATGGCTCGAGGAGAATCCGCAGCACGCCCGCACCATCATCCAGAAGATCATCGACGCCGCCGCCGCCCGCGAAGCCGCCCGCAAGGCGCGCGAGGCGAGCCGCAAGTCGGTGCTCGGCATCTCCTCGCTGCCCGGTAAGCTCGCCGACTGCCAGGAGCGCGACCCGGCGAAATGCGAATTGTTCCTGGTCGAGGGCGACAGCGCCGGCGGCTCGGCCAAGCAGGGCCGCAACCGCGAGGTCCAGGCGATCCTGCCGCTCAAGGGCAAGATCCTCAACGTCGAGCGCGCCCGCTTCGACCGGATGCTGTCGTCGAAGGAGGTCGGGACCCTGATCCAGGCGCTCGGCACCGGCATCGGCCGCGACGACTTCAACGCCGACAAGTTGCGCTACCACAAGATCGTGATCATGACCGACGCCGACGTCGACGGCGCCCATATCCGCACCCTCTTGCTCACCTTCTTCTACCGGCAGATGCCGGAGCTGATCGAGCGCGGCCATCTCTTCATCGCCCAGCCGCCGCTCTACAAGGTCGCCAAGGGCCGTTCCGAAGTCTATCTGAAGGACGATGCCAAGCTCGACGACTATCTCGTTGAGGCCGGCGTCTCCGGCCATGTCCTGGAGACGGCGGAAGGCCCCCGCTCCGGCGTCGATCTGCGCCAGCTCGCCGAGCATGCGCGGCGGATGCGCAGCCTGATGGCCTATGTCCCCCGCCGCTACGATCCGGCGATCATCGAGGCGCTGGCCCTCGCCGGCGCGCTCAACCCCAATCTGCGCG
>JAXDOV010000070.1:0-21990 GCA_034668705.1 Sphingomonadales bacterium | reverse complement strand
GCTCTACACGCTCGGCGCGCGGGGCGAGGACGAGCCGGTGCGCTTCTTCAACGACGCCATCGATCTCGGCTCGATCTCCATGCTGGGCGTCATCTTCGGCACGCTTCCCGAGACGCCTTCGCCGATGGAGGAGAACCCGCCGCCTGTGGACGGGATCGTATGAGGCCGAAGCGGCTCAGGGCTTCCGGAAGCGCAGCACGAACTGGTCGGTCTTGCCGCGGAGGCCGGTCTCCTGGACCTTGAGCTTATGGTCGTCGGCCGGGTGCCGCAGCAGATCGCTTTGCGCCGCCAGCCGGAAGCCGGCGCTCTCCACCTCGCGCTTCACCTCGGCGCTCTCGATCCGGTGCAGGGTCGAGGTGACGCCGGCGCCGACGCCCTTACCTGCCTCATGGTCGACGATGAGATAGGTCCCGCCCTTCTTCAATGAGCGATAGGCGGCGGCGTTGAGCGCGGTGGCGCCGTCGACGTCGCCGACCTTCTGGTTCTTGAAATCGTGATAGTTGAGCGTCGTCCAGACCATGTCGACCGGCTCGGGCGCCGGGATCGTGCCGGGGGCGGCGACGGTGACGACGACGTTGGGGCGCGCCTGCGCCAGCGCGGCGAGCGCTGGGGTGGCGCGGCCGGCGATGGCGTAGATGCGGCCGTTCGGGCCGACCACGCCGCTCAGGATGCGGGTGAAATAGCCGCCGCCGGGCGCCAGCTCCGCCACCTTGTCGCCCGGCCGGACGCGGGCGAAGGCGACCAGCTCCGCCGGCTTGCGGTCGGCGTCGCGCGCCTTGTCCGCGTCGGGCCGGATCGGGTCGGCGAGGATCGAGGCAAAGTCGATCCGCGGCGCGGCGCTCGCGGCGCAGAGCAGGCCGGCGAGGCTCAAAGCCGCCGCCGCCGTCATCTTAGAAAAGGCTTTCGGCATCATCGTCTCCCTATCGAAGCGCAGGCTATCAAGCTCAGGTGCAGACGCCGCGGAAGGCGAGCTCCATCACCGTCCCCGCCTCCACCGGCAGCGGACCTTCCGGGCTCGGATAATCCTTCTGCTCGAGCAGCGCGCCGGCCGGGCTGTATTTGCGGCCGCCGAGCGCCATGATGTTCCGCGCCGCGCAGTCGATGCGCAGCAAATAGGCGATGTCGCCGCCGCCGCCCGGGCCGGGGTTGGTGAGCCGGAACCAGGCCTGGCGCCAGGACGGCCCGTCGGTCAGGCCGGAGGCGTCGACCGCGATCGCCTGGCCGGTCGGCGCGGTGCCGAGATTGACCCAGAGCGCCGGCCGCGTCGGGCCCGCGGCGGACCGGGCCCCCGGCGCCGTACCGGGAGAGCCCGGGAAGGGCGAGACGGGCGCCGGTGCCGGCAAGGGCGCGGCGGCGACCGTCGCGACGTTGCACGCGTCGAGCGCCCGCTTCGCCTCGACCCCGACCTTCGGGTCCTTCACCAGCCCGGCGACATAGATGAATTCGAACGGGCTCAGCGCATTGGGATTGTTGCCGCCGGGCACGAGCCGGCCGGAAAGGTCGCCGAGCTGGCGCAGCTGCCAGACGCTGAGGCTTCCGGTGAGGCGCCGCTCGACGCATTGCGCCTGGTCGCCGCTCATCCCGTAGCGGGCGAGCTGGGGCGCGATCAGCCGCTGCTTCGGCTTCCAGTAATCGGAGGCATAGCCGGCGCAGCCGCCGAGCAGGACGAGGGACAGGAGGGCCGATATCGCACGCACGTTCGCTTTTCCCCTTCGAGACGGTCCCCGCATAAGCGAGCCGGGCGTCCGGGTGAAGAGCCGGCGGGTGAAGAGCCGGCAGGAACCGGGTGCGGCGACGGGGGAGGACGCGCGGCGAAGGCGCCGGCGTAAACCAAGTCTGCTAACCCGCCCTCAACCGCGTTCGGCCATGGTGCCGGGATGGGAAGGATCGGGACCGGTCGCTGGCGGATCGCGGCGGCGTCGCTGCTCGCGCTGGCGGCGCCGGCGCTGCAGGGCAATGTCGGCCGCCTCGCCAATCTCGAATCCCGCCTCCTCGCCGCCCATAATCGCGAGCGCGGCGAGGCCGGCCTGCCGCCGCTGCTATGGGATGAAAGCCTCGCCGCCGACGCCGCGCCCTGGGCGGCGCATCTCGCCAGGATGGGCACGCTCGATCATGAAGAGGATGCGGACGAAGCGAATCCCGAAGGCGAGAATCTCTGGCTCGGCACCAACGGCCATTATTCGCCGGAGGACATGGTCGGCCTCTGGATCGCCGAGAAGAAGCATTTCCGCCCGGGCATCTTCCCCGACAACAGCCGCACCGGCGATTATGAGGATGTCGGCCATTATACCCAGCTGATGTGGCGGACGACGGGGCGGGTCGGCTGCGCGCTGGCCAAGGGCACGGAGGACGAGATCCTCGTCTGCCGCTATCGCCAGGCCGGCAATGTGGAGGGCGAGCGGCCGTTCTGACGGTTGCCGAGCCTTGCCAAGCGGGCGATCGGGCGGGATAGTGGCCGCTCGGGCGGGGGCGGCGATGACGGCGACGACCAGGACGGACCATGCGCTGGAACGGCTGGTCTTCTTCTCCGACGCGGTGTTCGCGATCGCGATCACCCTGCTCGTCCTCGAAGTCCATGTGCCGGAGCTGCCCCGGGGCTCGCCCGATTCGGCCTATTGGCAGGCGCTCCTGGAGCTGATCCCCGGCCTGATCGGCTATTTCGTCAGCTTCGCCGTCATCGGCATGTTCTGGATCGGCCATCACCGCGCCTTCTCGCTCGCCAGCCGCCACAGCCGCAAGATGGTGGGCTGGAACCTGGTCCTGCTCGGCATCATCGCCTTCATGCCGTTCGCGACCGCCTTCCTCACCCACAATATCGGAGAGCGGGTGCCGAGCCTGGTCTATTGCTTCGTGCTGCTGATGGCGGCCCTGCTCAACATCCTGGTGGTGCGGATCGCGACCGGGCCGGAGATGGTCGACCCCAATGCCGATCCCATTGCCGTCGCTTATTGCCGGCGGCGGAGCCTCAGCGTCGCATTCGGCGCGCTGACGGCGCTCGTGCTCAGTTTCTGGTTTCCGCGCTACTGCCAGATCGGCCTCGCCAGCATCGGCCTCTGGCGCCGGCTGATTGCGGGCAGGGCGCCGACGGGGCGGGCCTGATTACGGCCGCCTGAACCAAGCTCCCCGACGGGCGTTAGGCCCCCAAAACAACAAGTCGGGAGTTCAAGGATGAGCCTGAGAGGATGGAGCCTCGCGCTGTGCGCGGCGGCCCTGCTGCCGCTTGCCGCCTGCAAGACCAACGGCATGGGAGAAAGCGTCGCCAGCGCCGGACGGAGCGCCGCCGGCGTCGCCGGAAGCGTGCCGTCGCTGATCAACGTCGACCTTTCGAACGTGCTCAACAACCTCGCCGTCCAGCTCCACCTCGACCGCGCCAACGTCCCGATCAACGCCCAGATTCCGATCACCATCGCCGCCAATGTCTGCGGCGTGTCGATCAACATCCTGTCGGTCTCGAACGGCGGCGGCCGCGCCAATTGCACCGCCAATACCAGCTCGCCGGAGCTCGCCCAGGTCGTCCAGCAGCAGCTCGCGGCCGGCGGCTCGGTCGGTGGCGGCGCCCAGGGCGGATCGACCGCGGCGAACCAGGGCGCCGCGGGCAGGGCTGGGGCCGGCACCGCGGGCGCGACCGGCACCGGCGGAACGTCGAGCGGAGCGACGCAGACGCCGGCGCCCGCCACCAATCCACCGGCACCGCAGCCGGCTCCGCCGAAGCCGCAACGAGATTGACCAAGGGAGAGAGCAGATGCGCAAGAACATCCTGATCCTCGCCGCCGCCTGCGCGGCCGTGCCGTTCGTCGGCGCCTGCAGCACCGACCAGGGCGGTGGCGGCGGTGTCGCCAGCGTGGGCAACGAGACGGTGAGCCGCACGCCGGTGGCCTCCGGCGGCACCGGCACTGCCGCCGGCACCGGCACGTCCGCGGGGGCCGGCGGCACCGCGCGAACCGGCACCGGCGGTATCCCGGCGCTGGTCAACGTCAATTTGCAGAATGTGCTGAACGACCTGTCGGTGCGGCTCAACGTCGATCGCGCCAACATCCCGGTCAACGCGCAGGTGCCGATCGACGTCGCCGCCAATGTCTGCGGCGTTTCCGTCAACGTCCTGTCGCTCTCCACCGGCGGCAAGGGCAGCTGTACCGCGAAGACGGCGACGCCGCAGCTCGCCCAGGTCGTCCAGCAGCAGGTGGCGGCCGGCGGTTCGGTCGGCGGCGGCGCCCAGGGCGGATCGACCGCGACGACCGGCGGCGCGACCGGCACCGGCGGCGCTTCGAGCTCGGGCTCGACCGGCACCACCGGCACTTCGTCCGGCACCAGCGAAGGCACCCCGCCGCCGCCGCCGCCGACCAGCCCGCACTGAGGCGGCCCAGGCGGCCGCGGCCGTCCCCAGCCGGCAATGGCCGATCCGGCCGCCGGCTCATGCCGTCCGGATCAGCCCTGCGGGTTGTTCTGCCGGGTCTGGGCGCGGTCGGTCGCGTCTCGGGCGTCGCGGCGTTGCTCCTCCCATTGCAGGCGGGTCATGCAGACGCGCTGGACGTCGAGCCGCGAGCCGGTGACCGGCAGCTCGCGGCAGATCATGTCGTTGGGACTCTTCGGCCCGGCGTGGCGCGGCGCCGCCCCAGCCGCCGCGGCGGCAGCTGCAAGGGCGACGGCGAACAGCAAGCGCATGCTCATCATTTCTCTCTCGTCGGCGCGTCGATGATCCGGCGCGGCCATGCGCATGTCAATTCCCCTTCACCAACTCTTAACCGGTCGGGAGGATAGGCTGTGGGTCGTTGAGTAGCGTGGGGTAGATCGAGATGCGGCTTGCGGCATCGCTTGAAAGAGGAAGCGCTTCAGACCGGCGGCAATCCGTCCGCCGTCCGGTCAGCATCGGCGCCGGGCTTGTCGGAAGCGACCGGCCGGCCTCGAGCGTGATCGTCGTCGATCTGTCGACCCATGGCTGCGGCTTCGAAGCCACCTGCCATCTCGAGACCGGCGCCCGGGTCTGGCTGAAGCTGCCGGGCCTGGAAAGCTGGCCGGCGCGGATCGCCTGGGCCGAAGAGGGCCGGGGCGGCCTGCAGTTCGACCGGCCGCTGCACGACGCGGTGGTCGAGCGCTATGCGCGCTTGGGCGGGCCGGCCTAGACTGTCATTAGTCTCTGCGGCCGCCGGTGCGGTCCGCGATCCAGGCGAGTGCGAGCAGCGTCGGCCCCCAATAAGGAAAGATGCCGTAGAGCGCGTCCGTTACCGAATGAGCGCGGTGGTCGACGAACAGGAAGATGTGCGCGCAAAAGGCGAGGGCGAAGAGGGTGGCCAGCCAGCCCATCGCGGAAACCGGATAAAAGACGAGACCGAACGGTTTGAACCAGCGCATTGCCGAGCTCCTGCTGCCTGTGGGACCGAAATGGACACGGAAGAAGGGGTGGCGTCCAGCGGGCTCTTCATGCTGCTTCCGCGCAGTCGCCGTGCAGGGCCCGACGAGGATGGGTAGCAAGAGCAGTCGAGATCACGGCGCCGCGGCACCGCTCGCCGCCGACGCGCCCCGGTTCGCCGATTCGGCGCGGCCTCCACGATTCACGGCCCCTCCAAAAAAACCTCCGGCCCGCCGTTCTGCTCAGCCCCTGCCGCACGGGCGCCGCAACGCCCGCCGTCTCGGTCGGGACGGTTTGGCAACAGCGGTGGCCATGGCAGGCCCAGCCGGAGCCAAGTCGTTCTGGAAAAACGGGAAATCGCGGCCCTGCCGGTGCGGCGGTCAATCCCCGGATTGCGACTTTAATGTCACATCGCGCAACGGGTTTCGGAATTTTGTTCCCGGCATGAAACCAAGCGCCTGCACGCTCGTTTGCGGCCTCGTCTGACGAGGGGTTTCATCATTTGGGTGACCATAAGCTGAAGCTTTTCGGCAACAGATGTGGGGATAAGCGTGCTTGCGCGGAAACTCCGCTTACCGTATTGAGTTCATCGTCGTCCCCGTTGGGACACAAAAGAAAGGGGAAGATTATGCGGAAGCTCGCCATCGCTCTGGCGCTTTCATCCACCTTGCTCGCGACTCCAGCCTTTGCGCGCAATGGCGCCTGGTACGTTGGTGGCGAATTTGGTGCGATGATCGTCGAAGACACTCATATCCGCGTCGGAACGGTTCCCGACGCCATGATCGTCAACCATCATTACGGTTATGACGGCGGTCTCTTCGTCGGTTACGATCTCGGCGCATTCCGGATCGAGGCCGAAGGCTCGTACAAGCGCGCCGACGTCGACAGCATCATCAATTCGATCGCGCTGCCCGGCCAAAACACCCGGACCTTCCCGACCCAGAGTGCAGCCGGCGGCAATGTCACGTCGCTGTCCTTCATGGTCAACGGCATGCTCGATTTCGGCGACGACAACGGGATTTCCGGGTTCGTCGGCGGCGGTGTCGGCATGGCGCGCGTGAAGTACAACAATCTTCGCGTCTTCTCGAACGCCGCGCCCGCTTTCTCCGACGCGTCGGACACGCGGCTGGCATGGCAGCTCTTCGCCGGCGTCCGCCAGGCGATCAGCGACAATATCGACGTGACGGTGAAGTATCGCTTCTTCAACGTCCCGAACGTCCGGCTGACGGCGTTCAACGGTGCGGAATCCAAGTTCAAGTTCCGGTCGCACAGCTTGCTGGGCGGCCTGACCTTCAACTTCGGCATGGCGCCGCCGCCGCCGCCGCCGGCTCCGCCGCCGCCGCCGCCGCCGCCTCCGGCGCCGCCGCCGCCGCCGCCGCCGCCGCCTCCGCCTCCGCCGCCCCCGCCGGTCGGGCCGTTCATGGTGTTCTTCGACTGGGATAAGTCGGACATCACCCCGCAGGCGGCTGCGATCCTCGACAATGCGGCGTCCGCCTATCAGCAGACGGGCCAGGCGCAGGTCATGATCGCGGGTCACACCGACCGGTCGGGTTCGGACCAGTACAATATGGGTCTGGGCCAGCGTCGTGCCGATGCGGTCAAGGCCTATCTGGGCGGCCACGGCATCCCCGACGGCGTCATGACCACGCAGTCCTTCGGCGAGAGCCGGCCGCTGGTCGAAACCGCCGACGGTGTCCGCGAGCCGCAGAACCGGCGCGTGGAGATTACTTACGGGCCGGGCGCCGGCTGGTAAGCCTTCCGTCTCCCGCTCCGGCGGGAAAGGTGAAAAGGGGGAGTCGGCCTTCGGGCCGGCTCCTCTTTTTTCGTCCGGCGAGGCCGTTTTCGGTTTGGCGGGGGGCCGGCGCCGGTGAGCGAATGAGCTTGTCTGCCGCGGCCCGTGCGGGCTAAGCGGGCGCGCCTCAAACTTCGGGACTATCAATGCAGATCGCGATGATCGGCACCGGCTATGTCGGCCTGGTGTCCGGAGCCTGTTTCTCCGATTTCGGCCATGACGTGATCTGCGTCGACAAGGACGCCGGCAAGATCGACGCCTTGCAGCGCGGCATCATGCCGATCTTCGAGCCGGGCCTCGACCGGCTCGTCGCGAGCAACGTCCGCGGCGGCCGCCTCTCCTTCACCACCGATCTTCCCGCCGGCGTCGCGGGGGCCGACGCAATCTTCATCGCCGTCGGCACGCCGTCCCGCCGCGGCGACGGCCATGCCGACCTCAGCTATGTGTTCGGCGCCGCCGAGGAGATCGCCCGGGCGCTGAAGAAGCCGGCGGCGGTGATCACCAAATCGACCGTCCCGGTCGGGACCGGCGACGAGGTCGAGCGGATCCTGCGCGAAACCGCGCCCGACGCGAAAGCCTGGGTCGTCTCCAACCCCGAATTCCTGCGCGAGGGCGCCGCAATCGAGGACTTCAAGCGGCCCGACCGGATCGTCATCGGCACCGATAACGAGGACGCCGCGGAGATCATGCGCGAGGTCTACCGCCCGCTTTATCTGAACAAGGCGCCGCTCCTGTTCACCAGCCGGCGGACCGCCGAGCTGATCAAATATGCGGCCAATGCCTTCCTGGCGACCAAGATCACCTTCATCAACGAGATCGCCGACGTCTGCGAAGCGGTCGGCGCGGACGTCCAGGACGTCGCCCGCGGCATCGGCCTCGACAACCGGATCGGTTCCAAATTCCTCCATGCCGGCCCCGGTTACGGCGGCTCCTGCTTCCCGAAGGACACGCTCGCCTTGCTGAAGACGGCGGAGGACCACGAAGCGCCGCTGCGCATCGTCGAGGCGGTGGTGAAGGTGAACGAAGCGCGCAAGCGGGCGATGGGACGCAAGGTGATCCAGGCGCTCGGCGGCGACGTCCGCGGCCGCACGGTGGCGTTGCTCGGCCTCACCTTCAAGCCCAATACCGACGACATGCGCGACGCCCCGTCGATCAGCATCGTCCAGGCGCTCGAGGATGCCGGGGCGACGGTGCGCGGCTTCGATCCGGAAGGGACGGAGCAGGCCCGGCCGCTGATGCCGAACGTCCGGTTCTGCGACACCGCCTATCAGGCCGCCGAGGGCGCCGACGCGGTGGTGCTGGTCACCGAATGGGACGTGCTGCGCGCGCTCGACCTGTCGCGTCTCGCGCGGACGATGGCGCAACCGGTCTTCGTCGATTTGCGCAACGTCTATCCGCCGGAGGATGTCGAGGAAGCGGGGCTGCGCTGGTTCGGCATCGGCCGGCCGCGGATCCCGGCGGGCAGCTGACGGAGCGCCGCCGAAACCCCGCGGCTCCGCAGATCGTTCGGGCATGGCGATGGAAGGAGAAGGCGACATGAGGCACAATCTGATCGGCGCGGCGCTGGCGCTCGCCGCGGGGGGCTGCGCAGGGACGATGTCGACCGAGCCGCGTCCAGGCGCCTCCGCCGAACTGCGCGACGCCGGCGGATCGCGCGTTGCGCAAGCGGCGCTGAGCGAAGAAGCGGGCGGCGTCAGGATCCGGCTCGAGGCGTTCGGCCTGCCGCCCGGCGTCCACGGCATCCACGTCCACGCCGTCGGCCGCTGCGATCCGCCGGCTTTCGCGAGCGCCGGCCCGCACCTGAATCCGGCCGATCGCCAGCACGGGCGCGACAACCCCCAGGGCATGCACCAGGGCGACCTTCCCAATCTCACGATCGGCGCCGACGGGCGCGGCCGCTACGACGCCACCATAGCCGGCGCTTTTCTGTCGAATGGCGAACATGGCCTGCGCGGGGGCGCCGGCACCGCATTGGTGATCCACGCCCAGCCCGACGATTACCGGACCGATCCCTCCGGCAATTCCGGGGCGCGGATCGCCTGCGGGGTCATCGGCTAGGCCGGGATCGGTTCCCCCGCCGCCCGGGCGCGTTCGATCTTGCTCGCCTCCAGCCCGGCGAGACGGCGGGAGCCGAGCCACAGGGCCAGCAGGGTGAAGGGCGGCACCACGTAGAGCGAGAAGATGCCCGCGGCGAGGCTGTGGGTCACGACCGACATCTTGCCCGCGGCATAGGGGCCGAGGGCGAGGCCGACCATCGTCGTGCCGAGCACATAGGTCGCGCCCGCCGTCGCCCGCATCCGCGGCAGCACCAGGTCCTGCAGCGTCGCCACCGCCGCGCCGACCCAGGCCGAGCCGAACAATTGCGCGACCGGGACGGCCCAATAGAAGGTCGCGAGGCTGTCGGTGGTGAACATCAGCCAGACCGCCGGCATGGGCAGCACGACGGCGAGCATGTTGACGAAGATCCGGCCGCGCGGATCGTAGCGGCGCCACCAGTCGGAGACGATGCCGCCGGCAATGACCCCGGCCGCGGCGGCGAGGGCGGTCGCCCAGCCGAGGATCGCGGCAACCTCCACGCCGGCCTTGACGCCGTGAAGGATCCGCGCCGGGTCTCCCGGGCCGGCATAGAAGGTTCGCAGCACGTAAGGCGGCGCCCAGAAGGAGACCGCATAAGTGATGAAGGAGATGCTGCCGAAGGCGGCGGCGAGCATGACCACGGTCGGGCAGCCCCAGATCAGCCGGTAGACCGGCGGGTCGCGCCGGCGCAGCGCCTGGGTCCAGGAGAAGACGGCATAGACGCCGAGCCCGTAAGCGAGCCATTGCGGCGCATCGCCGGTCAGGCGGACGAGGCCGGCGGCGGCGGCGGCGATCGCCGCCAGGGCCAGCAGGTTGACGAGGAGGCCGCCCGTGCGCGCGGCGGTCAGCAGGGTGAGCGGCGGCAGGATCGCGGCAAGCTCGCGGCCGAACTCGCGCCAGGCGCCGGGCCGGACGACCGGTTGCGGCAGGCCGTCGGAAGCGCCGCGCTGCGGCTCGCGCAGCGTCAGCACCCACAGGGCCAGCAGCAGGCCGGGAATGCCGACGGCGAGGAACGCCGCCTGCCAGCCGGCGAGGCCGAGCGGCGCGTCCGCGGCATGGGGCCAGGCTGCCTTCCAGCGGCTGCTGACCAGGCCTCCCACGGGCAGGCTGAGCGCGCCGCCGATATAGAGGCCGCTCGAATAGATGGAGAGGGCGGTCGCGCGCTTCTGCTTCGGAAAACGGTCCGAGATCATCGAATAGGCAGCGGGTGAGGCGCTGGCCTCGCCGATGCCGACGCCGATACGGGCGCCGGCGAGCGTACCGAACGAACCGGCAAAGGCGGACAAAGCCGTCATCGACGACCACAGCGTGAGGCCGATCGCGATCAGGCGGCCGCGGTACCAGCTGTCGGCGAGCCGCCCGAGCGGGATTCCGAACAGGGCGTAGAAGACGGCGAAGGCGGTGCCGTAGAGGAAGCCGATCTGCGCGTCGTCGAGGCGGAGGTCGGCCTTGATGTCCGGGGCGAGGATCGAGATGATCTGGCGGTCGATGAAGTTGACCGCATAGACGAGGACGAGGACGAAAAGGGCGTACCAGCCGTAGCGGCCGACCCTCACCGGCGGCGCCTCTTTGTCGTTCCCCGCCAATGCACCCCCCTCCGTTGTGCTCCCGGTGGCATCTGGCTAGCAGAGGCGGGCGCTTTGGCAACAGGGACCTCGCGTCCATGACTTCGGTCCTCTTCGTCTGTCTCGGCAACATCTGCCGCTCGCCGCTGGCGGAAGCGGCGTTCCGCGCCGAGGCGGAGCGGCTCGGGCTCCAGGTCGAGGTGGATTCGGCCGGCACCGGCGACTGGCATGTCGGCCGTCCGCCCGATCGCCGCGCCACCGCCGTCGCCGGCCGCAACGGCGTCGACATCTCCCATCTCCGCGCGCGGCAGGTGCGGCCCGAGGATTTCGACGATTTCGATCATATCGTCGCGCTCGACCGGCAGAATTTCCGGGATCTCCAGCGGCTGCGTCCGCCCGGCGGCAGGGCCGAGCTGTCGCTGCTGCTCGACCATGTCGCGGGGCGGGAAGGGCAGGCGGTCGCCGATCCCTATTATGGCGGCGACGCGGATTTCGACACGGCCTGGGCGGACGCGACCGCGGGCGCGAGAGCGCTGGCGCGGAGGATTGCGGCGACAGGTCTGTCCTCCGGACAGACCAAAGAGTCGCCGCAATCGGCGACAGGTCTGTCCCCCGGACAGGCCGAGGAGTCGCCGCAATCCGAAGGCCGATGAGCGCCTTCGCCCGCCGCGTCGCCGCCATCGCCGGCGTCGCCGAGGAGCGGCTCGAGCGGCTGTCCGGCGGCGACCTGTCCGAGGTGCTGCTGGTGCGGCGGCCGGACGGCCGCCTCTCGGTCGCGAAGGGCGGCGCCGCGGCGGCCACGGAGGCGGCGATGCTGCGGATGCTGGCCGGCGCGGGCGTGCCGGCGCCGGCGGTGGAGAGCGAGCATGAAGGCGTGCTGCTGCTCGAATATGTGCCGAACGACCGCGTCTTCAGCTCCGCCGCCTGGGGCTCGATCGGCGCCGCGATCCGCCGCCTCCACGACCGGCACGGCGAGACTTACGGCTGGCCGGCCGATTACCGGATCGGCACGGTCGAGCTGGACAACAGGCAGGGCGGCGACTGGCCGGCTTTCTGGGGCGAGCAAAGGCTGGTTGCCGCGGCCGCCGTGCTCGACCGGCCCTGGCGCGAGCGGGTCGACCGCCTCGCCGCCCGGCTGGCCGATCTTCTTCCGCCGTCTCCTCACGCCTCCCATCTCCACGGCGACCTCTGGGGCGGCAATATCCTGGTCGCGGACGGGTGCCTCGCGGCCCTGATCGACCCGGCCTGCTATCATGGCGATGCCGAGGTCGATCTGGCGATGCTCTGCCTGTTCGACTCCCCGCCCGCCGCTTTCTGGGACGCCTATGGGGCGCAGGCGCCGGGCTGGCGAGAGCGGCGCGACATCTACCAGCTCTTTCCGGCCCTGCTCCACCTGCGCCTGTTCGGCGGCAGCTACGCCGCCATGGTCGATCGCCTGCTGGACGCCGCGGGGGTTGACGAGGCGTGATTGTTTCGGTATTTGCCTAAATACCGAAACAAAGGAATTCGTCATGACCGTCATCGTCTCGCTGGTCGCCGCCGCCGCGCTGGCGGCGTCTGCCCCAACGGTCAGCCCGGTCGAAGCGCCCGGCCCGCTCGGTCCGCTCAAGGGCAGCCTGCTGATGCCGGCGGGAAAGCCGCGCGCGACGATGCTGATCATCCCCGGCTCCGGCCCCACCGACCGCGACGGCAACAATCCGCTCGGCATCCGCGCCGGGCCCTACCGGCTGCTGGCCGAGGGGCTGGCGGCGAAGGGCATCGCCAGCGTCCGCATCGACAAGCGCGGCATGTTCGAGAGCAAGGCCGCGATACGTGATGCCAATCAGGTCACCGTCGCCGAATATGCGGCGGACGCGCATGCCTGGGCGAAGGCGATCCGCGCCCGCACCGGCGCGCCCTGCATCTGGCTGCTCGGCCATAGCGAGGGCGGTCTCATCGCCATGGCCGCGGCACAGGATCCGGCCGACATTTGCGGCCTCGTCCTCGTCTCAACGCCCGGCCGCCGGCTCGGCGACGTGCTGCGGCAGCAATTGCGGGCGAGCCCCGCCTTCGCGCCCAATCTGGAGCCCGCGCTGGCGAATATCGGCGCGCTCGAGGCGGGGAGGCGGGTCGAGGTGTCGCAGACCAATCCGGTCATGATGGCTCTCTTCGCGCCGCAGGTGCAGGGCTTCCTGATCAGCCTGCTCTCCTGTGATCCGGCGAAGCTGGTCGGCGCGGTCGCGAAGCCGGTGCTGATCGTCCAGGGCGAGCGCGACCTCCAGGTCAGCGTCGAGGACGCCCGCACCCTCGCC
This sequence comes from Sphingomonadales bacterium, assembly GCA_034668705.1. Taxonomy (GTDB): domain Bacteria; phylum Pseudomonadota; class Alphaproteobacteria; order Sphingomonadales; family Sphingomonadaceae; genus Allosphingosinicella. The sequence goes on along the minus strand of JAXDOV010000070.1, from coordinate 8,919 downwards.
GCGGCCGATGCGAAGGCGAGACTGTTCCTCGTTCCCGGCGCCAACCATGTGCTGAAAACCGTCGCGTCGGACGACCGGGCGGCGAACCTCGCGACCTATGGCGATCCGAACCTGCCGCTCGCGCCGGGCATCGTCGATGCGATCGCCGCCTTCGTCAGCGGAAATCCGGTCGGCCGATGAACAGCGTCTTCGAGGCGCTGGCGCATCCGACCCGGCGCGCGATCCTGGAGATGCTGAAGAGCGGATCGAAGACCGCCGGCGAGATCGCCGACGCGTTCGAGGTTTCGAAGCCGACCATGTCCGGCCATTTCACCAAGCTCAAGGAGGCCGGGCTGATCCACGCCGACCAGCGCGGCACGACCATCTTCTACAGCCTCAACCTGTCGACCCTGGAGGAGGTGCTGCTCGGTTTCATGGGGCGGATGGGGACGCACGAAAACGGCAAGGAGGAAGGTCGATGAACCGGAAGAATCTCGGCATAGCATCGGCGGCGCTGGTGCTCCTTCTCCTCGTAGTGGCGCTGGCGGTGGGGAGCAGCCTGCCCGCCGAGCTGCGTCTGCCGACCCATTGGGGAATTAGCGGCCGGCCGGACCATTTCTCCGGAAAATGGGTGGCTTTGCTTATGCCCGCCGCAACGGCGGCCTCGGTGTCGCTTCTCTTCTGGTTCCTGCCGGTGCTGGAGCCCCGCAGCCGCAATCTCGGTCGGAGCGAGGGACTCTATCTCTGGTCCTGGGCCGCCCTGCTGCTGGTGAGCGCCGCGGTCGAGCTCGTCCTGGTGTCGGTGGCGCTGCGCTGGGGCCTCAGGGTCGAGCATGTCATGACGGCCGCGATCGGCCTCGTCTTCGTCCTGATCGGCAACCAGCTCGGCAAGTCGCGCAGCATGTACCTGGTCGGCATCCGCACGCCCTGGACTCTGGCCAGCGAGGAGGTCTGGATCAAGACCCACCGCCTGGGCGGCAAGCTGATGGTCCTCGGCGGGCTGTCGATCCTGGTCGCTTCCTTCCTGCCGCTTCCCTCCGGGCTTCTCGCCGGCGTCTTCGGCGCCGTGCTGGCGGTCATGGTCGGGGTGCCGATCGTCTATTCCTATTTGCTCTGGCGGCGGGAGAAGGGTCAGCCGAGCGGGTAGCGCGCGACGATCGTATAGACCGCGCCCTCGGGGGCGAGGCGGCTCTCGTAGAGGCAGAAATCCTCGACCGTGAACGGCGGGCCGGCGAGCGGGCCCGCCGCCTGCAGGAACGGCCCGATCGGTCCGGCGCCGCGCGGCAGGCGGGCGAGGGTGACGTGCGGCACATAAGCGCGGCGGTCCGGCTCCACGCCGGCGCGGATCAGCGCCTGGTCGATCTTCTTGTGGAGAGTCCTCAGTTTCTCCTGCGGCGCCACCGCCGCCCAGAGCGCGGTCGCCTCGCCCCGCCGCTCGAAGCTGCCGATGCCGGCGACGGCGATATCGAAAGGTGGATAGCGCACCGCGCAGAGCACGGCATGGACGTCCTCGGCAAGGTGCCGGTGGACCTCGCCGATGAAGCGGAGGGTGAGATGGAGCTGATCGTCGCCCTGCCAGCGCGCGCCGGCCACCCCGCCCATCGCCGCGAGCAGCTGCGCGCGCACGGTTTCGGGCGGCCGGATGGCGACGAACAGCCGAAGCATGACATGGCTTCGTTACAGGGAGCGCGCGCCGGCGCGAACCGGATTTCCTTGAATGTTACGCCGATCGCTCCGATATTGGCGGCGTGCGGCGGGCTTTTCCGCCGCGAAGGAGAGAGTTCACATGGCTAACGGATTTGACCCCCGCCTGGGCGCTCAGCCGTCACCGGCGACGACGATCGGCCGCGACAGCGTCGCCGTCGACGCGGGGCTGCGGTCCTACATGCTTTCGGTCTACAATTACATGGCGTCGGGCGTGCTGCTGACCGGCATCGTCGCCTTGCTGTTCGCGCGCAGCAACGCTGTCCTGTCACTGTTCAACCCCGCGACCGGCGGGATGAGCGGGCTCGGCTGGATCGTGATGCTCTCCCCGCTCGCCATCGTCATGGTGATGAGCTTCGGCATCAACCGCATCTCGACCGGCACGGCGCAGGCGCTCTATTGGGCCTATGCGACCCTGATGGGCCTGTCGCTGTCGACCATCTTCCTCGTCTACACCGGCGGGTCGATCGCAATCACCTTCTTCGCGACGGCCGCGGCCTTCCTCAGCCTCAGCCTCTGGGGTTATACGACGAAGAAGGATCTGTCGGGCTTCGGCACCTTCCTGCTGATGGGCCTGGTCGGCCTCGTCATCGCGATGCTGATCAACGCCTTCTTCCCGTCGGGCCCGATGACGCTGGCGATCAGCGCGATCGGCGTGCTCCTGTTTGCCGGCCTCACCGCCTACGATACGCAGCAGATCAAGAGCATGTACTTCGCCGTGCGCGGCTCGGACTTCGCCGGCAAGTCGGCGATCATGGGTGCGCTGAAGCTCTATCTCGACTTCATCAACCTGTTCCTCTTCCTGCTGCGCTTCATGGGCGACCGCCGCTAGCGGCCGTCGGGCGCAGTCCAGAATCGGGAAGGCCCGGCCGAGAGGCCGGGCCTTTCTTTTTTGAGCCGCGTGGGGAGCCATGCTAATGGCGGCGGCAAGAAGGGGGCGCGGCATGAACCTTCATCTGCTTTGGGCGACTTTGGTGGGCGGCCTGCTCGGCGGGCTCGCCGACTGGCTGTTCGCCGGCGTGCTGTTCCACCATCGCTACCTTCGCTATCCGGAGGTCTGGCGGGCCGGCAACGAGCGGCCGCGGATCATCGCCGCCCAGGCGCTCTCCTTCGTCACCGCCGGCGCCTTCGCCGCTCTGGCCTGGAAGCTTCACCAGACCGACATGCGCGGCGCGCTCAAGCTGGCGGCGATGGTCTGGCTGATCGGGCCGCTGCCTTTGCTCGTCGGCAATGCGATGTTCATCAAGATCGATCATCTGGTGACCGCCAGCCACGCCGCCGGCTGGCTCGCCAAGCTGCTGCTGATCGCGGCGGCCACGGCCTGGCTGATCGCCTGACCCTCAGGCCGCGGCCGCTCAGGCCGCGGCCGGCTCCTCGAAGGGGTCGTGGACGATCCACGGCCCGCGGCGGCGCAGGACCAGCAGATAATAAGCGGCCGAGGCGGCGATTTGCGCACCGGTCGCGATCAGGCCCGGCCGTCCCAATTCCGCGTCCTGCCAGCTCGTCCAGAATATATAGGCCAGCGCGGCGATCGTCACGAGCGGGGCGAGCGGGAAGAGCGGCATGCGGTAGCGCCCATGCGCGGTGGCGCCGGACGATCGCCCCACCATCACCGCCAGCGCGATCGCCAGATAGGTGACGGCGATTCCCGCGCCGCTCAGCACCAGCAGCAGCGGGAGCGGGAGGAAGCAGCAGGCGATGCCGATGCCGCCGACCATGAGCGTCGAGATCCAGGGCGAACCGAAGCGCGGATGGACGGCCGTGACCCACGCATCGACCCGCCGGCCCCAGACGCCGTCGCGGCCGGTGCTGTAGAAGAAGCGGGCGAAGGCGAGGATGGAGGCGATCCCGGCATTGACGATGGCGATTGCGACGGCGAGCGATACCAGGCCGGCGAGCAGGGGCCCGCCGCGCTGGGTGACGAAGAGGCCGAACGGGTCCGGCGCGGCGAACACGGCCTGGAGGTCGCTCGCGCCGGCGAGCGTCGCGGCGAGCGGCAATATCTCCACCGCGAGGGTCAGGACCAGCGAGAGCAGGACGACACGGGCGATGCCCCGCGCGGGCGCATGCATCTCCTCGCTGAAATAGACCGCGCTGCCATAGCCGTTGAGGGCGAAGATGGCGATCGTCGTCGCCAGGCCGACGGCGCTCGCCGGCATCGTCCCGCCCGGGGCGGCCGGATGGAGCAGCAGGTCCGCCAGCGGCCGCACCGGCTCGGCGGCGCCGAGCAGGAAGAGCAGGAGCAAAGCGGCGAGCTCGATCGCGAGGAAGAGGCCGGTCACCCATGCATTGACGCGGATGTGGAGGATGCCGACGAGGGTGCAGGCGATCACCATCGCCACCGCGACCGGGACCGGCGGCAGCCCGGGCAGAACCGTCGCCAGCACGTTGCTGAGGCCGAGGCCGATGACGGCGGGGAAGATGAAATTGTTGACGACGTTGACGCCGAGGATGACGAAGCCGGCAAGCGGCCCCAGCGTCCGCGCCACCATCACATATTCGCCGCCCGAGATCGGCCAGGCGGAGGACAATTCGGCATAGATATAGGCGGTGGCGACGCAGACCAAGCCCGCGATCAGCATCGCCGGCAGCGCGCCCGTCCCGGCGACCTTCAGCATGTCCGGGACGATAATGAATACGGACGAAGCGGGCGTGATCGCCGACAAGGTCAGGAAGAGGATGCCGGCGACGCCGAGCGAACGGGGGAGGGGGCTGGGCGCCGGCGGCGGCAGCGTGTCGGCCGGATGCATGTCAGGGGTCTAACAGAGCCGCCCGACCGCGCAACCGGCCCCCCGGCGCGGCGTCAGAGGGTGGCGTGGACCGTCGCCACCGCCTTGATCACCGCCGCGACCCGCGCTGCCGCCTGGATCGTCTCCGGCTTGACGCCGTGCTGCTGGAGCACGCGCTCGTGGCTGTCGATGCACATGCCGCAGCCGTTCATCGCCGAGACGGCGAGGCTGAACAGCTCGAAATCGTCCTTCTCGATGCCGGGATTGCCGATCACGTTCATCCTCAGCTTCGCCGGCAAGGTGGCATATTCCGGGTTCGAGGCGAGGTGGACGAAGCGGTAATAGACGTTGTTCATCGCCATGATCGCCGCGGCGGCGCGGGCGGCTTCCGCCGCCTGCCCGCTGAGCCTGCCTTCGGCCTCGGCCTCGGCGGCGACGACGATCGGCCGGTAGCCGGTGCCGTGGGCGCAGGCGAGGAGCAGGCCGTATTTGCGCTGCTCGCCGAGCATCTGGTCGTTGAGCAGGGAAGAGAGGTTGAGCCTGAGGTCCTTGGCATAATCCGGCAGGGTGTCGGCGAATTGCTTGAGCGACATGAATGTCTCCTGTTCATGAAAAGGGGGCGCGGAAACCTGGTCCTCGCGCCCCCCCCGAGAGCTTCTCTACGTTCGTCCGCTCAGGGGCTTAAGCGGCCGGGCGGAGCACCTCTTCACCTTCGTGCCAGTTGCACGGGCAGAGCTCGTCGGTCTGCAGCGCGTCGAGCACGCGCAAGGCCTCCTGCGGGTTGCGGCCGACATTGAGGCCGTTGACCGTGACGTGCTGGATCACATTGTCCGGATCGACGACGAAGGTGGCGCGGAAGGCGACGCCCTCGTCCGGAGCGACGATGCCGAGCGCATGCGCCAGCTCCTTCTTGTTGTCGGCGATCCAGGGGAAATCGGCGGCGGCGAGCCGCTCGTCCGCCTTGCGCCAGGCATGGTGGACGAAATCGGTATCGGTCGAGGCGCCGATCAGCTCGGCGTCGCGGTCCCGGAAATCCTGGAGCAGCTCGCCATAACCGATGATCTCCGTCGGGCAGACGAAGGTGAAGTCCTTCGGCCAGTAGAACAGCACCTTCCACTTGCCGTTGGTTTCGCCGAGGTTGATGGTCTCGCCGCCGGGAAGGGCGCTGCCCTGCTGGACGGGGACGGTGAGGGACGGGAGCTTGTCGCCGACGGTAAGCATGCTGCTTCTTCTCCTGATTGTTGGGCGTTGTGCGCTGCAGCATCTAGCGTGCTGGCGTTGATCGTTCAAGCGAGTTATAGCAGCAAAACTGATTGGAAATTTCGATTACGGTGACCGGCCCACTCATCATCCCGCGGCTCCCATTCCGGAGCATGCGTCAGACGGGCGAATCGTCCCCCGGGCGGTCCGAATGAGCACCTATCTGCCCACCCTCAAGCAGCTCCAATATCTGGTGGCGCTGAGGGAGCATGGCCATTTCGGCCGGGCCGCCGATGCCTGCTATGTGACCCAGTCGACCCTGTCCGCCGGCCTGCGCGAGCTGGAGACCCTGCTCGGCGTCACCCTGGTCGAGCGCACGCGCCGGGTCGTCCGTTTCACGGCCCTCGGCCAGAGCATCGCCGACAAGGCGCTCCGCGTCCTTCGCGAAGCCGACGAGCTTGCGGAAATGGCGCGTGCCGAAGGCCAGCCGCTGCATGGCGAATTGCGGATGGGGGTCATCCCGACCATCGCGCCCTTCCTGCTTCCGGCGATGCTGCCGCGTCTCCGCGGCGAATGGCCGAACCTCAAGCTCTACCTCCGGGAGGAGCCGAGCCAGGCCGCCTGCGAGGCGCTGCAACGCGGGCAGCTCGACTGCGTCCTTCTGGCGCTCCCCTATAGCTGCGGAGACGTAGATAACGCGGCCCTCTTCGACGATCCCCTGTTCGTCGCCTTTCCCCGCGGCGAGGCGCCGTCCGGCGGCGCCGTCGATGTCGAGGCGATCGACGAGAAGCGAATGCTGTTGCTCGAGGATGGGCACTGCCTCAAGGATCATGCGCTCTCGGCCTGCAACCGCCCGGATCTGCGCGCGCATGCCGCGATGATGGGCACGTCGCTGCACACCCTCGTCCAGATGGTCGACAACGGGCTCGGCGTGACCTTCATTCCCTCGATGGCGATCGAGGCGGGCATTCTCGATGGGACGCAGGTCGATGCCCGGCCGCTCCGCTCCGATCATGGCTTTCGCCGGATCGCGCTCATCTGGCGCCGCTCGAGCCCCCGTGAGGCCGAGTTCCAGTTGCTCGCATCGACCATCCGGCGGATCGTCGGGGAGCTCAGTCCAGGCCGAGAAGCCACAGATCGAGAGCGACGCACCGTATCGCGGTCCGCGGCAGCGCGCGGTTGAGCCGCGCTCTGTTGCGTAGGATCCAGCCAAGGCAGGTGAGCCGGCTGTCGAACGCCGCGAACCGCTCCCGGCTGGCCTCGAAGGTGCGGTCATCGACGAGAAACCGCGCGCCCCGGCGGCATCCGGGCGCTCCAACCCAGTCGCGCTCGGGCGAAACGACCGCGGCCACCCAATAGGTTCGGGTCGCATCCAGCCCGTCCACCTCGCATCGGTGCATCGGCACGCCCTCCGCTGAAAGCGGCGGCCGCGGCCCGATCAGCCGCGGTCGCCCGTCATCCCGCCGCCACTTCCGGCGCGTGGGCGCGGGGATCCGCGAGGTCGAAGCGATCGGCGTTCATCACCTTCGTCCAGGCCTCCACGAAGTTCGCGACGAACTTCGCCTCGGCGTCGCCCGCCGCATAGACCTCGCAGAGAGCGCGGAGCTGCGCGTTGGAGCCGAACGCAAGGTCGGTGCGGGTGGCGGTCCATTTCTCCTCGTCGGTCCGCCGGCAGGTGCCGACGAAGACCTCGTCGCCGCGGTCGTCCACTTCCTTCCACGCCGTTCCCATGTCGAGCAGGTTGACGAAGAAGTCGTTGGTGAGCTGGCCCGGCCGGTCGGTGAGGACGCCGTGCTTCGAGCCGCCGTGATTGGCGCCGAGCACGCGAAGGCCGCCGACCAGCACCGTCATCTCCGGCGCGCTCAGCTGCATCAACTGGGCCCGGTCGACCAGCAGCTCCTCCGTCGGCACGTTGAACCGGACCTGGAGATAGTTGCGAAAGCCGTCGGCGCGGGGCTCCAGCACTTCGAAGCTGTCGACATCGGTCTGCTCCTGCGACGCGTCGGCACGGCCGGGCGCGAAAGGCACCTCCACGTCGTGGCCGGCATCTTGCGCCGCCTTCTCGACCGCGGCCGAGCCGCCAAGCACGATGAGGTCGGCGAGGCTCACCTTCCTGCCGCCGGCAGCGGAGCCGTCGAAATCCGCCTTGATGCCTGCCAGCACGCCGAGCACGCGGGCGAGCTGCTCGGGCTGGTTGACGTCCCAATCCTTCTGCGGAGCGAGGCGGATGCGCGCGCCGTTGGCGCCGCCGCGTTTGTCCGAGCCGCGGAAGGTCGAGGCCGAGGCCCAGGCCGTCTGCACCAGATCGGAGATCGCGAGGCCGGAAGCGAGGATCCTGCGCTTCAGCCCGGCGATGTCGGCGGCGTCGATCAGCGGATGATCGACGGCGGAAATCGGATCCTGCCAGATCAGATCCTCGTCCGGCACCTCCGGCCCGAGATAGCGGGTCTTCGGTCCCATGTCGCGATGGGTGAGCTTGAACCAGGCGCGGGCGAAGGCGTCGGCGAACTCGTCCGGATTGGCGCGGAAGCGCTCCGAGATTTCGCGATAGGCCGGGTCCATCTTGAACGCCATGTCGGCCGTGGTCATCATCGTCGGCACGCGGCGGTCCGGGCTGTGCGCACCCGGCGCCATGTCCTCCGGCTTCTGGTCCCTGGGCTGCCACTGCCAGGCGCCGGCCGGGCTCTTCACCAGCTCGTAGTCATAGTCGAGCAGCATGCGGAAATAATTGTCGGTCCAGCGGTTCGGGGTCGGCGTCCACGGGCCCTCGAGCCCGCTGGTGATCGTGTCGTCGCCGATGCCGCGGCCGTGGCTGCTGACCCAGCCGAGGCCCTGCTGGGCGATGTCGGCGCCTTCCGGCTCGGCGCCGACCTTCGATGCGTCGCCGGCGCCGTGGCATTTGCCGAAGGTGTGGCCGCCGGCGGTCAGCGCGAGCGTCTCCTCGTCGTTCATGCTCATCCGGGCAAAGGTCTCGCGGATGTCGCGCGCCGATTGGAGCGGATCCGGGTTCCCGCCGGGCCCTTCGGGATTGACGTAGATGAGACCCATCTGGATCGCCGCGAGAGGGCTTTCGAGCACCTTTTCCCCGGTGATGCGGGTGTCGCCGAGCCATTCCTCCTCGGTGCCCCAGTAAATGTCCTTCTGCGGCTCCCAGACGTCGACGCGGCCGCCGCCGAAGCCGAAGGTCGGGCCGCCCATCGATTCGACGGCGACGTTGCCGGCCAGGATCATCAGGTCCGCCCAGCTCAATTTGCGGCCGTATTTCTGCTTGATCGGCCAGAGCAGGCGGCGCGCCTTGTCGAGATTG
>JAXDOV010000069.1:0-14104 GCA_034668705.1 Sphingomonadales bacterium | reverse complement strand
CGAAACTTTGCGCGGCGCCCGGACGTTCTGGCTGCGCAACTTTCCGGAGAGTTTCCATGTCCGACATGCACGACACGTCCAAGCTCGACGACCTCATCGTCACCCTGATCGACAGCGTGAAGGGCTTTGAACATTCCGCCGAAAAGGCCGAGGCGGCGCGCTTTCGCACCTTCTTCACCGAAATGGCGGGCGAGCGGCGGGCGGCCGTGGCGACGCTCCAGGCGGCGAGCCGGGCCGAGGGCGGCAAGCCCGCCGATTACGGCTCGGCGGCGGCCACCCTGCACCGGCGCTTCGAGGATCTGCGCGTGGCGCTCGGCGGCGGCGACGCTGCGATCGTCAGGGAGATCGAGCGCGGCGAGGATTATCTGAAGGAGGAGTTCGACAGGGTGCTGGCCGACGAACGCATGTCGCCCGCCGCCATGGCCGCGGTGCGCGACGCCTATGCCTCGGTCCGCCGCGGCCACGACCAGGCGAGCGCGCTCAAGCACGAGCTGGAAAGCGCCGGCTGAAGCCCGCGGGCGCGGTGGCGGGGCGGGCCGGGGCGGCTCGTCCCGGCCGCTTCAACCCGCCCCGATTTGCCCTTTCCCCGAAAACAGTGCATAGGCGCCCACGCTAAAGTCGCATGCGACGGATATCTCCTGCCTCGGCTGGTTTTTCCTTCTCTCTACGCAGCTAAAGCCCGGCGCGGCCGTTGTGGCTCCACCGGCAATCTCACTACCCAAGGAAAACATCATGCCGATCGGCACAGTCAAATTCTTCAACGCGGACAAGGGCTATGGCTTCATCCAGCCCGAGGGCAGCGGCAACGACGCCTTCGTCCACATCTCGGCCGTCGAGCGGGCGGGCATGACCACGCTGAACAAGGATCAGCGGGTCAGCTACGACCTCGAGAACGACCAGCGCGGCAAGACCAGCGCGGTCAACCTCAAGTCGGCCTGATCTGACTTCGGAGGGCGCCGCTTCGGCGGCGCCCTCATCTTCCCGGCGGCTTAGATCGCCGGCATGGACCCCGGCAGGTACACTCCGGCGGCGCCGGCGCACATGAATCTGCAGTTCTGGTTCACGCGAAGGCGCAAAGGCGCGAAGAAAGCGCCGCGAACCCCGCCGGCTATCCGCCAACGCCTGTACCTGCCCCTCTTCAAATTCTCTTCGCGCCTTCGCGCCTTCGCGTGAACCGAACAGCCCGCGCTTCACCCGCCGGCGTTATCTAGCAGCCGCACCTCGACAGCAGCCGGATCGAAGCCGTCGAGCAGCCGCGCGTTGACGCCCATGCGGCCGAAATCCTCACCCAAAGTCTTCCAATGGGTGCCGCAGCCGCAGATCGGGCAGTGGTGGATGCCGATCATCCGGTCGCCCCAGACATAGGCGACGGTCTCGCCCGCCACCGTCACCGCGTCGTCTGGATAATAAGCGACCAGCCAGCCGAGCTTGCGGCAGAGGGAGCAATTGCACGAGCCGACCCATGCCGGCGCGTGCGGCACCATGACGCGGACGCCTCCGCAATGGCAGCTCCCCCGCAACGGCATCTGCGCTCTCCTGCCCGCCTCGATCCGTGACCCGGCGCCGGTCTACCATTGGCCGCCCCGAACCGCTAACCTGCCGCGGTGGACAGCCAAGTGGACCGCCGGCCGGACGATCTGCTGACCGCCGCGCTGCGGCGCGTGCTCGGCCGGGCGATGGGCGTGCGCCTCCCCGCGGCCGGGGTGAGGACGCCGGGGGGACCGGCATCGTCGGCGGCGATGTGGCTCGCCGTCTTCCTGGCGATCTGGGCCGCGCTCCGTCTCGTCCTGCCGGGGCGCGAGCAGGTCCCGGGCCAGGTCGCGAGCCTGCTCGCCTGGGGCGCGCTCTATTTCGCCGCCGCGCTCTATCTGGCGCAGAGCAGCACCGAACGGATCTACGATATCGTCGAGCGGGACATCCTGCCGCACGCATCCGACCGCTACAAGGCGGCGGTGGCGGACAGCCTCGCGCGTTCCTATCCGCTGACGCGCCTCGTCTGGCTCCCGCTCCTGGTCGCGATCGCCGCGATCGTCGCGGCGCATCGCACGCTCGCCGTCGACGTCTCGCCGCAATTGCCCGCCTGGCCGCGCGCGCCCGAGACGTGGCTGTGGATTGTGAGCTACCTGCTTTATTTCTGGACGGCGGGGATCGCGGTGGTGGCGGCACGATTCTATCGCATCTTCGCCATGCATCTGGAGCTGGACCAGGATCGTTTCTACGTGCTCGGCGCCGCCGACACGCCTCTGGTGAAGGGCCTCGCCAGGCTCAGCACCCAAGTGCTGATCTTCTGGGTCTTCATCTTCCTCGCCACTTTGTCGTCGATGGTGCTGGCGGTGCTCCCGCCCGAATGGCGCCTGCCGCCCGATTCCCGATTGCTCTTCCTGATGGTGCCGGTCTGCGGCTTCTTCTCCCTGGGCTTCGGCTCGATCGTCTATCTGGAGACGGAGAACGTCATCCGCTCGACGCTGCAGCGTTTCGCCAACGAGGCGGCGGCGAAGCTGCAGGCGGCGAGCAACGCGTTGCTCGATCCGCGCGGCGGCAAGGTGCCGGACTCGCGGGAGCGGCTGGATCTGCTCGCCGACTGGCACGACCGCATCCTCGACGGCGGCCGCTACGGCAGCCGGATGGGCGCCGGCGTCAGCATCGCCCTGCCGCTCCTGCTGCCGGTGGCGAGCATCGTCGTGCAGGTGTTCAGACCGGGCTGACCGGCTCGAATGCGGATCGATCGAACGGCGTCGCGGCCATTCTCTTCTGCCGCCGCCGGCTCAGCCGTTCGCGGCGGGCGAAGGCGCCAGCAGCCCCGCCAGCGCGCCCAGAGCCGCGGTCGCGATCGGCAGCAGCATCTGGACGAGCTCCTTGGATGCATTGGCGGTGTCGCCGGCGAAGAGCCCCGCCAGCGGCACGAAGATCGCCAGGCCGAGCGCGAGCACCACGATCCGATAGATCCAGGTATCGGGCAGAGGCGTCGTCGCGTTGCGCACCGCCTCCTTGATCTCGGCCTTCTTGGCGGGATCGATGCCGCTGCTGTCGATCGCCGAGTTCACCGAGGAAAGTCTTACCGTCGTCATCGTCGTTCCTCCTGCTCGAAAGGAGCACGCCTGAGTCCGAGCTCAAGCAGGCTCGACAATGCACGAGTCCTGGCGCCGCCATGCGTGACTGCCGTCACGCGCGTCCTTCGTCCGTACGGCGCGCTTTTGCCCGCCGCGGCGGCGCCTGCTACACTCGTGCCTTCGCTACCCCAAGCGACAGGAGACAGGCATGCCGCGCTACATGGTGGAACGGACTTTTCCCGACGGCCTCAACATCCCGGTCAATGCCGACGGCGCCGGCGCCTTGTCCGGCATCGTCGAGCGCAACGCGACCGAGGGGGTGACCTGGGTCCATTCCTATGTCAGCGCCGACAAGACCAGGACCTTCTGCGTCTACGACGCGCCCTCGCCCGAGGCGATCCGCAGCGTCGGCGCCAAGAACGGCGTCCCCGTCGACGCCGTCCACGAGGTCAGCGTCCTCGATCCCTATTTCTATCATTGAGCGGATGTGGGGTTAGGCTGCAGCGACATCCGGAGGATTTCCTGCGTCGCTTTGGTCCTCCCTGCGGCCGGAGGCCGTGGGGATGAGCAGGCACGCCATGCCCCCGGCATGGCTGCGGATTGCCGGGGGCAATCCGCACCTGCTCATGACCGCGTGAAACGCGGTGGAGGGGCCAACTGACTCAGAGAAGCCCCTCCACCACCCCGCGGGTGGTCCCCCTCCCCATGAGCAGGTGCGGAGTGCCCCGCACTCCGCAGCCACGTCCGGGGGACGTGGCGACCTGCTCATGCTTCGCGGACAGGGAGGACTAACGGCTCGCCGCCGCCGGGGCGCCGAACAATCGCGCGCAGAGCGTCGACTTGCCCGCCGCGATCTTGCCGCAGACCAGGTGCAGCCTTCCCGTCATGCTCACCCCGCTCGTTCAACCTCGTTCCGGCGCCGGTTTGACGCGCCGCCGGCACAGGGTAGAACGGCCGTCCCCGTTCACGCCAGAAAGATCCGCCGATGATCCGCGTCTCCGCCTTCCGCTGGGCTCCGCCCTTCGCCCAGGGCCTCGTCCGCGACCTGCGCGTGCGCTGGGCGCTGGAGGAAGCCGGCCTTCCCTATGAGACGCGGCTGATCCGCTTCGAGGACCGCGGCACGCCCGATTATCGCACCCTCCAGCCCTTCGGCCAGGTCCCGGCCTATGAAGAGGAGGATGAGGGCGGCGGCAACCTGGCCCTGTTCGAATCCGGCGCGATCGTCCTCCACATCGCCGAGCGCTCGGAGGCGCTGCTGCCGCGCGACCCCGCCGCCCGCGCCCGCGCCATCCAGTGGATGTTCGCCGCGCTCAACTCGATCGAGCAGCATATCCAGGCCTTCGCGTTGGTCGCCGGCTTCCTCAAGAACGAGGAATGGGCGAAGCTGCGCCGGCCCTCGGCGCAGGAGATGGCCGAGAAGCGCCTGGACGAGCTCGCCGCGCGCCTCGGCGAGCGCGAATGGCTGGAGGAGAGCTTCACCGCCGGCGACCTGCTGATGACGACCGTGCTGCGGATCCTGCGCGACACCGACCTCCTCGCCGGCCGCCCGACCCTCGCCGCCTATCAGGCGCGGGGCGAGGCGCGGCCCGCCTTCCAGCGCGCGCTCGCCGCCCAGCTCGCCCCCTTCGCCGAGAACGCGCCGCCGGCCTGAAGTCTGCTCGAGAGCGAGTATTGAAGCACCGTTCGAGCTGAGCTTGTCGAGGCCTTCTGTTCTTCAGCAGCAGGAGAAAGGGAGGGCCCTTCGACGCCGCCTGCGGCGTCGCTCAGGACAGGCTTCGACAAGCTCAGCCCGAACGGATTATTGGGTTCGATCTGATGTGCGGGACTCGCGGCGACGTGGTCGCATCACCACCCCCGGCACCCCCCTTTCGTTCCTCCGCCGCAACCTTTCGCCGCATCCGCGCATTGTCCGTTCGTCGATCCTCCCCAGGAAAGGAAATGACGGGATGCGTACCCCCATGCTTGCCGCCGCGCTGGCGACCGTAACGCTGGCCGGCTGCACCACCTACGGCGACGGCTATGGTCCTCGCGACCGCTATGCCAACGGCTATGATTATGCCCGCGACTATCGCGACGGCTCCTACGAACCCTATGCCCTCGGCCCGGACGACACCGTCTATCGCGGCGGCGACGGCCGTTATTATTGCAAGCGGCACGACGGCACGGTCGGCCTGATCGTCGGTGCGGGCGTCGGCGCCATTCTCGGCAATGTGATCGCCCCGCGCGGCTCGAAGACCCTCGGCGCGATCCTCGGCGGCGCCGCGGGTGCGGCCGTCGGCACCTCGGTCGACCGCGACGTTCGCTGCCAATAAGCTGAACCGATCTCGATCAGGGTGACTGGACCGGCGGCTGCCGGCGCGTGAGGCGCCTCAGCCGCCGCTTCCCGCCTGCCCGGCCTTGCCTGCGCGGCACCTGCGGCAACCTTCCCGCTTTGCGTCCGTTCACCTGGCCTATCCAGGAAGGAAGGGCTCCGATGACGATCACCCGCACCGCCAGCGCCCGCTATGACGGCCTCGGCAAGGCCGGCAAGGGCAAGGTCTCGACCGGCTCGGGCGTGCTCTCCGACCAGCCTTTCGATTTCGGCACCCGCTTCGGCGGCGAGCCCGGCACCAATCCGGAGGAGCTGATCGCCGCCGCCCATGCCGCCTGCTTCACCATGGCATTGGGCTTCGCGCTGGCGAAGGAAGGCTTTACCGACGGCATCCTCGAGACTAGGGCAAAGGTCTCGCTCGACCAGGAGGGCGACGGCTTCCGCGTCACCCGCTCCGATCTCAGCCTGGAGGCGAACGTGCCCGGCGTCGACGAGGCGCGGTTCGGCGAGATCGCGCGGGCGGCCAAGGCGAATTGCCCGATCTCGAAGCTGCTTAACGCGGAGATCGGCTTCGACTATCGGCTGAACCGATAATCCCCCCCGGAGAAGAGGATGGCTGACACGCATCTCGCCGAAACCGGTCTGGACGGCGGCTGCGCGTGCGGGGCGGTGCGATACCGGCTGCTGGCGCCGCCGATGTTCGTCCATTGCTGCCACTGCAGCAGCTGCCAGACCGAGACGGGCACCGCCTTCGCCCTCAACGCATTGATCGAAGCCGACCGGGTCGAGATCCTGGCCGGCGAGCCGGAGCCGCTGATGATTCCGTCGGAAAGCGGCCGGGGCCAGCAAGTGTGGCGCTGCCCCTCCTGCCGGGTGGCGCTCTGGAGCAATTATGGCGGCGCCAGGGACCTGATCCGTTTCGTCCGCGTCGGCACGCTCGACCGGCCGGGCGCGCTGCCGCCGGACATCCATATCTACACGCGCTCGAAGCTGCCCTGGGTCCGGCTGCCGGAGGGCGCGCCGGCGGTCGAAGCTTATTACGACGCTCGCGCGACCTGGCCCGCGGAGAGCCTGGAACGCCGAGCCCGCCCGTTCAGCTCGCTTTGAACGCGAAGGGCGTTCGATCCGGCGGGACGAATCTAATCGACCACGATCTCGCCGCTCATCCCGAACATCTTGTGGAAGCTGTGGGTGCATTTGAGCGGGTAGCGGCCGGCGCGCGGCACCAGGGCGACGTCGCGGCTTTCATGGCCGCCGAGCTCGACGCCGCCGCGCTCAACCGCGCCGGGATCGCGCAGGGTCGCGGCGGCGAAGAAGGAACGGGCGTTGAAATCATGGCCACCCGACGCCGTGTTGACCAGATGCAGGACGACCGGCTGGCCGGCGCGCAGGTGGATCGCATTGGGCGTGTAGGAGAAGCTGGCGAGCCTGACGTCGACCCTCGCCGCGCGGCTCCAGTCGGGCTGGGCGGCGGCGGGCGCGGCGAGGCCGGCGCAGGCGGCGACGGCAATAAAAGCCGGAGCAAGACGGAACATCGAAACCTCCTCTTCACGCGGCCGGGAAACGCGGCGCCGCACCCGCCGGAACATCAGCTTTCGACGACGACCTCGCTCTTCAGCGAATTGGCGATGAAGCAGCGCTCATGCGCCTCGTGATGAAGCCGGGCGAGCGTCTCGTCGTCAGGCGCCTCGCCCTCGAACACGATCCTCGGCCGCAGCACGATCCGGGCGATCGCGGTCCGGCCGTCGATCTTGCCCATCAAGCCGAGCGCCTCGTCGCGATAGCCGGCGACGTCGAGCCCGGCGTCGCGGGCGAGGTGGAGGAACCAGAGCATGTGACAGGCGGAGGTTGAGGCGACCAGCAGCTCCTCCGGGTCCACGCCCGCCGGGTCCGCCATCGGCACCGGCACGACCTGCGGCGCGGCCGAGCCGGTGATCTCCGCGCCGCCGTCGAAGCCGATCCTGTGGACGCGGCTGTAGCGGCCGTCGCGGAAGCGCCCGGGCCCGTCCGCGCTCCATTCGACGATCGCGAGATGCCCGGACATGCGATCAGGCCGCGGCTTTCTGCAGGAAGGCGCGCTCGCGCTCGACCCAGGCCGAGAAGCTCGGCCGGGCAAGGATCGAGCCGATCCATGCGGCGGTGCGCGGGTAGCGGCTCCGGTCGGGCTCCACCTCCATATGGGCGAGATTGGCGAAGGGGCTGGCGACGGCGATGTCGGCGAGCGTGATCGACTCGCCGACAAGGAAGCCGCCGGCGTCGGGCGCGACCCGCTCGAGATAGTCGAGGATCGGCGGCAGCTCCTCCTTCTCGGCCTTGTCGGCGGCGTCGAGGTCGCCCGCCAGGCCGAGGAAGCGCGGCGCCACCACCCGGTTGAAGAACATCTTGGAACCGCAGCCGGTGAGGATCGTGTCGGCGAACTCGTCATACCAGATGGTCCGCGCCCGCGCCTCCGGCTCGGCCGGGATCAGCACCGGGTCCGGGTGCTTCGCCTCGAGATAATGGATGATCGCCGAGCTGTCGGAAATGGCGAAATCGCCGTCGCGAAAGCCGGGGATCTTGCGGAACGGGCTCGCCTCGAGGAAATCCGGATCGTCCGTGCCGGGGGCCAGCGGCCGCGACTCCAGCTCGATCCCTTTCTCCACCCCGTAAGCGAGAACCTTGCGCACATAAGGCGACAGCGACGAGCCGTAGACGATCATCTCATTCTCCCCTTCAGTTTCGTTTCGCGACCTGAACCTTCGACCTCCTCAAGGCAAGCCGCCGAAGCGGAGGCCGATCCAGAGCGTCCGCGGCGTCGCCCGCTCGACGATGCCGTCGCCGCTGATGCCGGCATAGACTCTCCTGTCGGCGAGATTCTCCGCCCGCGCCTCTACCGCGAAGCGGCCGCCGACCGGCACCAGCAGAGCGGCGTCGAGGGTGAAGGCGCCGGGCAGAAGCTGGCGGTTGAGGTCGTCCTCATATTGGCCGCCGACATAGCGCGCGGTGACCGAGCCCGCGATCCGGCCGCGGCCGCGCCAGGCGAGGGTGGCGGCGCCGCTCCGCCGCGGCGTCTGGGCGGGGCGGAGGCCGGCGAGCGGCGCCGCCTTGCCGCTCGCGCGCACCTTGGCGTCGGTCCAGGACCAGCCGCCGCTCAGAGTCCAGGCGCCCAGGGCCAGGCGCCCGTCCAGCTCGACGCCGCGGGCCCTGATCGCGTCGATATTCTCCCGCTCGCGGAAGGCGCCGCCCGCGGCGACGAAGCCGACGATCGGGAAAGTGCCGGGGCCGGCGCCGAGCGTCACATTGGCGATCGCATCCTCCAGCCGGTTGTCGAAGATCGTGATCCCGATCCGCGCCGCCCGCGCCGGCCGCCAGTCGAGCCCCGCTTCCACCCCCTTCATCCGCTCCGGCCTGAGCAGGGCATTGGCGGCGGTGGCGTCGGTGCCGGCGCGGAACGGTCGGTAGAGCTCGTTCAGCGTCGGCAGCCGCCAACCGAGATAGGCGGCGCTGCGCAGGGTGAGGCCCGGCAGCGGCTTCCAGGCGAGTCCGCCGCGGCCGGTCGGCCGCCAGCCGGCGCGGTCCGGAAAGGAGAGGTCGGTGAGCGACGCGCCGGTGGCGAGGATCCGCTCGCGCAGGAAGCCGCCGGCGATGGTCCAGCGATCGAGCCGCCCGCCGAGGGTCGCGGTCACCTTGCCGCCGGTCCAGCTCCCCTCGGCAAAGGCGCCGAGCGTGTCGGTGCGGCCGCCGGCGGCGCGGCTGCGGGTGCCGGCGCCGGCGACGAAGGCGAAGAATTCGTCGGTCTCGCCCTGCGTCCGCCGCCAGTCGCCGCCGAGGCGGAGCTCGAGCGCGCGGCCGACCCTCGGCCGCAGCTCGAAGCGGGCGCCGAGGCCGGTCGCCGGCACGCTGTACTGCAGCGAGGTGCGGGTGACGGTCGTCCGCGCCGCATTGACGCTTGCGAAGCTGTTGGTGAAGTCGCGGGTCTGGACATAGGCGAGCGCGCTCCAGCGGGCCCCGACCAGCCGCAGCGAGCCGTCGGCGCCGGTCGTGCCGATGCCGCTAAAGGCCGTGCCGCGCTCTCTTTTGTCGTGGAAGGCGAGCGCATTCGCCTGCAGCTCGATGCCGCCGGGAAGCGGCGCCACGGCGCGGACGGCCAGGCTCGCCTGCTCGTAAGGCGACGGGCGGTCGACGGGTCCGCGCTGCGCCGCGACGATCGGGATGAAGCCGTCGCCTCGCGCATAGGCGCCGCTGATCGTGAGGAAACCCGCGCCGAGCCGTTCGGCGAGGCCGGCATGGGCGTCGACGCTGTCGCGGCTGCCATAAGCGACGCTGCCGCTGAAGCCGCCCAGATCCGCAGGCCCGGCGCTTTCGAGCTCGATCGTGCCGGCGAGCGCGCCGGGGCCCTGGACGCCGCTGCCGCCGCCCCGCGTCACCCGCACCGCGCCGAGGCGCTGCGGATCATAGGCCGGCCAGCTCACCCAGCCGCCGAACGGGTCGGTCTGCGGCACACCGTCGAGGATCAGCAGCGCGCGGCTCGACGCATTGCCGCCGAGCGCGCGCAGGGTCGCGCCCTGGCTGGTCGGATTGGCCGAGCGGGCGTCGGAGCGGCGGAACAGCTGGAAGCCGGGAACGGAGAGCAGGACGTCCTCGAGCCGGTCGGAGGCCGAGCCGGCGAGCTGGTCGCGGTCGATCAGGATCGAATCGTAGACCGCCTCGCCCGCCCCGACGCGCAGGCCGCGCCCGGTGACGACGATGACCGCGTCGGTCGCGCGGTCATCCTGCTGGGCAAGCGCGGGCGCGGAGCCTCCGAGCAGAAAAAGGGGCAGGAGCAGGCGGCGGGTCACCCCGTCGCCCTACGCCTGCCCCTTCCCGGCGAGAAAGTGAATTCGCCTTGCAGGACTGTTCGCCGGCGCAAGCCGGGGCCCAGTTTCTACCGCCTTCGCCGCTGGGCCCCGGCTTTCGCCGGGGAACAGCAGAGAGGGTTACCGCGACGCGCGGCGCCTGGCGCGCTGGCTGCGCGGCTGGCCCTGCGGGTGCGACGGCCGGGCGCGGTGGCGCTGGGCCGGGCGATGGCCGCGCGGCCGCTCCTCGCGCTCGCGCTCGCGGACCGATTCCGGCGGACGGGCCGCCTTCAGGCGCGCCGCCTCGGCGATGAAGCCTTCCGGCAGCGGCACCGGCAGCGGCTTCTGCCTGGTCAATTTCTCGATGTCGCGCAGAAAGGGCCGCTCGTCATCCGCGCAAAAGGCGATGGCGACGCCGGCCGCGCCCGCACGCGCGGTGCGGCCGATGCGGTGGACATATTGCTCCGGCACGTTCGGCAGGTCGAAATTGACGACATGGCTGACGCCGGTGACGTCGATGCCGCGGGCGGCAATGTCGGTGGCGACCAGGATCGGCACCTTGCCGGCCTTGAAGTCGGCCAGCGCGCGCTCGCGCTGCGGCTGGCTCTTATTGCCGTGGATCGCGCTGGCGGTGATGCCGGCCTGGCCGAGCTGGCGGACGATGCGGTCGCAGCCATGCTTGGTGCGCGAGAAGACGAGCACGCGGTCCATCGAGCCCTTCGGGCCGAAGCCGACGCGGAGCATGATGGTGAGCAGGGCCGGCTTTTCGGGCTGGGAGACGAAGCTCACATATTGATCGACCCGCTCGACCGTCGAGGCGACCGGAGTCACCGCGACCTCGGCCGGATCGGTGAGGAAGCGGTCGGCCAGCTCGCGGATCGTCTTCGGCATGGTCGCCGAGAAGAACAGGGTCTGCCTTTTGGTGGGCAGCAGCCGCACGATCTGCTTCAGCGCGTGGATGAAGCCGAGGTCGAGCATCTGGTCGGCCTCGTCGAGGACGAGGATCTCGACCGAACGGAGGTCGAGCGCGCCCTGCTCGATCAGGTCGATCAGGCGGCCGGGCGTGGCGACGAGGATGTCGACGCCGCGATCGAGATCGCGCCGGTTCTTGCCGAGCGAGGTGCCGCCGAAGACGGTGGCGACGCTCATCTTCGAGAAACGCGCATATTCGCGCGCGCTGTCGGCGATCTGCGAGGCGAGCTCGCGGGTCGGCGCCAGCACCAGCATCCGGCAGTTGCGCGGCAGCGGCCGCTTGCTCGACGCGGCGAGCCGGTCGATCGAGGGCAGCATGAAGGCGGCGGTCTTGCCGGTGCCGGTCTGGGCGATGCCGAGCAGGTCGCGGCCGCGCAGCAGGATCGGGATCGCCTGGGCCTGGATCGGCGTGGCGACGCTATATTCCTTCAGCGCGAGCGCCTGAAGGACGGGCTGCGACAGCCCGAGGGTTTCGAAAGACATTGGAAGGGTAACTCACTGCATGAGCGGCGCCCGCGCATGCCGAAACGGCGCGCGAACGCGGCGGGTTCTGCTGACCCGCGTGAAAAGGGAAAGCCTTGGAAATTACGAAGCGGAGCCGGGGCGCACACGCGCCTGTTCACGCTGCAATGGCGCTTCGCTGCTCGGCATATAGGGGCGAAGGCTTAAGAAATCAAATCGGGCGGGTGGCGCTCAGCGGCCGATGACGAGCACATCCTTCATGCCGGGGTGGAATTTGCAGGAGTAGGCGATGGCGCCCGGCCTTCGCAGCACGATTTTCCCGCTCGTTCCCGGCGGCAGGTCGAGGTCGAAGCTGCGGTCGGCGGCGGTGGCGGTGTGGCGGAACAGGTCGCGATTGACCCAGAGGATCGCATCGCCGGCGCGCATGCCCGCCGGCGCCGGCGCGAATCTCATGTTCCGGATGACGATCGTAAAGATCCGCGAGCCATGGACCCGTGGCGCGGCGCTCGCTGGGGGTGGGTGCGCCAGCGCCGCCGCCGCGGCCGCGGGGAAGCTGAAGCCGGGACGGCCGGGCCGCATCAGCGCAGTTCCGCCGCGATATGCTCGGCATGCGCCTGATGCTCGGTGAACAGGGTGAGGCCCGTCTGGAGCAGCGACTTCAGCTCGCCGTTCGACGCGCCGGGGATCAGGGCATCGCGCAGGGCGCCGTTGACAGTGCGGTGATAGGCGACCTCATTCTCGACATAGGCGCGGTCGAAAGCGCGGCCGCGCAGCCGTGCGAGCGCTTTCAAATTCGCCGCGGCGGCGCTGCTCAGCGAAGCGCTGGTCGAATTGGCCTCGGGCGCGACGTGCAGCTTCCTGACCAATGCCAGCGCCTTGACGTTCACCGCCGCATGATCGCGCACCATCGCCTGGGCGAAGGCGCGCACCGCCTTGTTGTGCGAGCGGGCCAGCGCCTGCCTGCCGGCGGCGATGTCGATCTGCCCCGCGGTGTAGGCGATATGGGCGATCTGCGCGTCGTTGACCGACGCCGCCGGTGCCGGTGCGGCGGTGGATGCGAGCAGAGCGGCGGCGGTGCCGAGAAGCAGGTTGCGGATCATTTCTTCCTCCGGTTGCGTGGGCGCACCCCCTCCGGACGCGCTGACGGCCATTCGATGCCGGCGGCGGCGCCAGGTTCCCGCGGCGGCGGCGGGGAACCTGTGCGGGCCCGCGGCATCCAACAGGCCGATGCGAATGGGAGGCGAAATGGAGCTTTACGAACGGGATGTTGCTGGAGTCTCCCGGCGGCTGCCGGTAGATCGGGGGGAACAGCCATGACCGCCGCCGCCCTCGCCGATTTCGCCGCCCTCCCCGACCCGGAGCTCGCCCGCCGCATCGCCGCCGGCGACCGCGCCGCCATCCGCCTCGTCACCGAGCGCAACAACCAGCGGCTGTTCCGCGCCGCCTGGTCCATCCTCAAGCAGCGCGACGAGGCGGAGGATGCGGTGCAGAGCGCCTATCTCAGCGCCTTCGCGGCGATCGGCGACTTTGCCGGTCGCGCGTCGCTGTCGACCTGGCTGACGCGGATCGTCGTCAACGAGGCGCTCGGCCGCCTCCGCGCCGCCCGCCGCCGCCGCGCCCGGCTCGACGCCGGCTCGGTCGTCCAGCTCGACGAATATCGGGAGAAATTGATGCGCGGATCCACGTCCGGTTCGGCGCCGGACGCGGCGCTCGCCCGCGAACAGATCAGGGCGCGGCTCGAACAGGCGATCGCCGGCCTGCCGGACGCCTTCCGCCACGTCTTCGTGCTGCGCGAGGTCGAAGGCCTCAGCGTCGAGGATGCCGCCGAGGCGCTCGACATCCTTCCCGCCACGGTCAAGACCCGCCATTTGCGCGCCCGCCGCCGCCTCCAGGAGGCGCTGGCGCCGGACCTCAAAGCGGCGCTGACCGGCACCTTCCCCTTCGCCGGCGCCGATTGCGCGCGAATGACCGAGCGAGTGCTGGCGGCTCTGGGCTAGCGGCATCCCGATCCTCCCCTGCCTTTGCAGGGGAGGATCGTCACTCCTCCGCGCCGACCTTGGGCGGCAGCGGGAACAGGGTGACGAAGCGCTCGGCCAAAGCGCGGTCGCCTTCGACCGTCAGCGCGCCCTGCGCGGCCAGAGCGTCGAGCGGGACGCCGCCATAGACGGCGGCGGCGATTGCCGTGGCCGGGCCGGTGAAGATCAGATCGGCGCCCGCCGCCTCGCCGCGCTCCGCCTCGATCGCACCGCCGGCGAGGCGCAGGGCGAAGCTCTCGCCGCCGATGCGGAGGCCGACGCGCATCGCCAGCCCTTCCGCCCGCGCCGGATCGATCATGGTGCGGAAGGAGAGGAGCAGGGAGACGGCGCTGAGCGGCAGGCACGGATCGTGGCTGGGCGAGCGCGCGGCCCAGCGGCCGAGCGTCTGGAAGATCGGTTCGGCCTCATAGCCCCAGGGGGTCAGCTCGTAGACCTGGGCCGAGGCGGGCGGCGGCAGGC
>JAXDOV010000068.1:0-14557 GCA_034668705.1 Sphingomonadales bacterium | reverse complement strand
GTCCACGGCCCGTTCGTCTCCGACGAGGAGGTCCGCCTGGTCGCCGAGCATTGGAAGGCGCAGGGCCGGCCGGAGTACGTCCAGGCGGTGACCGAGGAGCCCGAGGACGGCGGCTATATGTTCGAGGGCCAGCCGACCGGCGAGGACGATCCCGAGGCGCAGCTCTACCGCAAGGCGGTGCAGACGGTGGCGGAGAGCCAGAAAGCCTCCACCTCCTATCTCCAGCGTCAGCTCCGAATCGGCTACAACAATGCCGCACGGCTGATCGAGCGGATGGAGAAGGACGGCATCGTCAGCGTCCCCGACCATGTCGGCCGCCGCGAGGTGCTGGTCGATCCGGAGGGGCGGCCGATCTGAGCATTTCGGTTCGGCTCGCGCCGGATTCGTCCTGTCGCTCCCGCGTTGCGCGGACGACGGAACGTGGCAGGCTGTCGACGAACGGAGGTCTCATGGACGAAGCCCGCCAAAGGTCCGAAGTGGAGCGCAATTACGATGCGTTCGTCCGCCTGCTCGCCAGCATCGTTGGGGACCATCGGGATCAGCTCGCCCTGATGAGAGACGGGCGAATCGTCGACTTCTTCGATCGGCCGGGCGATGCGTATCGGAAGGGCATGGAGCGCTTTCCCGACGGCATCTTCTCGATCCAGGAGGTGACGGACGAACCCATCGACCTCGGCTTCTGGTCGCATGTCGGCAATTGAGTGGCGAAGCGACCGCAGGCGACTCCTCATTCCCGTCGCAATTCTCGCTCCCGCTCCCGCAGATGATCTGACGAGCATGGATGCGCGGGCCTTGGTCGACACCCGCTCGACGATCAGCGGCATCACGCGGCGGGTGGCCGAGCAGCTCGGTCTTGTCGGAAGAGGCAAGCGCCCGCTGAGTTCCGCTCAAGGGGAGGGGCAGGCGGAGCGCTATCTTTTCCGCGTCGGCCTCGTCCCGGCCGGCGAAGGAGGAATTCCCGCCTTCCCCTATGTCTTCGACGAGGTGATGGGTTTCGAGCTCACCAACAGCTTCCAGTTCGACGCGTTGCTGGGGATGGACATCCTTGGCCAGTGCGATCTCGAGCTGTACCGGGATGGGCGCTGCCGGCTCCGCTTCGGATAAGGGAACCCGGCGGGTTCAGTGGGCATTCAATTCGGCGATCCTAGGCCTCGCGCCGAATTTCCTTCATCCTGGAGCTGCCGATGTCGCCTATCAAGACGCTCGCTTTCGTCCCCGCACTGATGCTCGCGCTGCCGCAGCCGGCGGCGGCGCAGCCGGCGCCGCTCGCGCAGGTCACGGCCCATCTGCAGGCGGTCGACACGATGACCGCCAATTTCAGCCAGACCGATCGCCGCGGCAACGTGCTGGGCGGCGTGCTGACCCTGAAGCGGCCCGGCAAGCTGCGCTTCCAGTATCAGCCGGGCGTGCCGATGCTGGTCGTCGCCGACGGCAAGAGGCTGTCGGTGATCGACTATGAGACGAAGCGGGTCGACAGCTGGCCGATCGGCAATTCGCCGCTCGGCATCCTGCTCAACGCCAATCCCGATCTCAGCCGCATCGGCAAGGTGGTGCGCAACGACGCCCAGATCCTGATGGTCGAGGCGCGCGACGCGAAGCGGCCGCAATATGGCACCATCACCCTCGGCTTCTCGAAGACGGCGAGCGCGCCGGCCGGGCTCCTCCTCCAGGGCTGGACGGTGATCGACGCGCAGAACAACCGCACCACCGTCCGCCTGTCCAACCAGCGATTCAACACCGCCGTCGCCGACAGCGCCTTCCGCTTCGACGACCCGCGCCGGCGCGGCCCGAAGGGCTGAGATGCGAGATTCATTCATCCTCGCGACAGGAACGGAGCGATAAAAAGGGCCTGCGATTGCGGAGGGTCGTCGGGATTTCCCCCTGTTGCTCGAAGAGCCGCCGCAGCCGCGCCTCGCGTACCAAAACGCTTGGTTGGCCCCCGCTCCATGCCCCCGGAGCGGGGGCCTTTACGTCCGGGTCCTTCCCCGGGACCGGCAAGGCGCTTCCGCCGCCGAACATCGACAGCGCAGGTCCGCCTCCCTAGATACTCGCCATGACCTCCCCGCTGAAGATCGCGTCCTGGAACATCAATTCCGTCCGCGCCCGCATCCCGATCGTCGAGAAGTTCCTGCGCGAGGAATCGCCCGACATCCTCTGCCTGCAGGAAACCAAGGTGTGCGACGCCGACTTCCCGGCGGGCCTGTTCCGCCAACTCGGCTACACCCACCAGATCGTCTGCGGCCAGCGGATGTATCACGGCGTCGCAATCCTGAGCCGGCTGCCGATGCGCGAGGAGGAACGGCACGACTGGCAGGCGAATGGCGAGGCGCGGCATATCGGCGTGCGGCTCGAATCCGGCATCCGGCTGGAGAATGTCTACGTGCCGGCCGGCGGCGACGTCCCCGACCGCGCGGTCAATCCGAAATTCGGCCAGAAGCTCGACTTCCTCGACCGCATGACCCTCTGGTCCGAGGCCTGCGCCTGCCCGACCATCATCGTCGGCGACTTCAACGTCGCGCCGCTCGAATGCGACGTCTGGAGCCACAAGCAGCTGCTCAACGTGGTCAGCCACACGCCGGTCGAGGTCGAGGCGCTGACCAGGCTCCAGGCGAGCAACGACTGGGTCGATCTCGGCCGCCATTTCCACCCGGCGCCGCAGCGGCTCCACACCTGGTGGAGCTATCGCTCGCCCGACTGGACCAAAAACGACCGCGGCCGGCGGCTCGACCATATGTGGGCGTCGCAGGACGTGGCCAGGCTCGCGGTGAAGCACGTCGTCCACGAGCCCTGCCGCAACTGGCAAAGACCGTCCGACCACGTGCCGCTCGTCACCGAGTTCGCGATGTGAGCGGCGGGCGCGACGCCGCCCGCGCCGCCGATGCGCTCCGCCGCGGCTGGCCGATCCTGATCGACGGCACCGGCTTCCTCGCGGTCGAGACCGCCGATGCGGCGGCGCTCGCCGCCTTCGATACGCCCGCGCCGGCAGATCTCCTCATCTCGGGACCGCGGGCGGTGACGCTGAAGCTCGCCAACCAGCGCGAGGCGGTGCCGACCGGCCCGGTTCGCATCGCCCGCATGAGCTGGATGGCGCTGGACGAGGCGACCGCCATCGCCGATCCCGCGCTCGATCTCGCTTATCCGCTGAAAGGGCCCTTCCGGACCGTCGGCCTCGACGACAAGGAAGCCGGTGCCGCGCGGGCGGCGCTGACCCTCGCCCGCCGCTCCGGTCTCCTCCCCGCCTGCTTCGTCGGCGGGTCGGCCGGCGAGGAGGCGGTGTCGCTGACGTCAGCGGCGGTGGACGCGCTCGACCATGCGCTGACGCTCTCCATCGCCTCGCGGGCGAAGCTGCCGACGCGCTTCGCGGAGCAGGCGGAGATCGTCGCGTTTCGCGCCGCCGAGGACGCCGCCGAACATGTCGCCCTGCTGGTCGGGGCGCCCGACGGCCGGCCGCCGCTGGTCCGGCTGCACAGCGAATGCCTGACCGGCGACGTCCTCGGCTCGCTGAAATGCGACTGCGGCTCCCAGCTCGACGGCGCGATCGAGGCGATGGCGGCGGCCGGCTGGGGGATCCTGCTCTACCTGCGCCAGGAGGGCCGCGGCATCGGCCTGGTCAACAAATTGCGCGCCTATGCCCTGCAGGACCAGGGTTTCGACACGGTCGACGCCAATCTCCGTCTCGGCTTCGGCGACGACGAGCGCGACTTCACCGTCGCCGCGACGATGCTGAAGCGGCTCGGACAGGACGAGGTCCGCCTCCTCACCAACAATCCGCGCAAGGCGGCGGGGCTGGCGGCGGCGGGAATCCGGGTCGTCGAGCAGGTGCCGCTGCGTGTCGCCAGCAACCCCCATAACGAAGCCTATCTCGCCACCAAGAAGACGCGCAGCGGGCACAAGCTTTGACCCTGTTGTAATATGTTCCCCGGCGGAGGCCGGGGTCCAGGACGGCCTCCGGCTCCATATGATCGGTTGGAACAGAAATGCGCTGCTGCGAGCCAGCACTGGGCCCCGGCTTTCGCCGGGGAACAGGAGTTCCCCGGAACATCAGGCGAGCAAGGCCGCGACCTCGTCGAAATTGCGGGCGATGTGTCGCACGCCGAGGCTTTGCAGCCGCTCGGCATGGCCGGGCAGGCAGTGGCGGCCGGCGACCAGCCCGATCACTTCCGCGCCCGAAGCGAGCGCGCCTTCCACGCCGACCGGCGAATCCTCGATGATCGCGATCCGCTCGATGTCGACGCCGAGCGCCGCCGCCGCGTGGAGATAGAGGTCGGGCGCCGGCTTGCCGCGCGCGACATGCTCGCGGCCGCTGAAGATCCTGTCGCCGAACGCGTCTTCGAGGCCGAGATGGACGAGATGCTGCCGGATCCAGCGGCTCGAGCTCGACGAAGCGACCGCGCGCGGCAGGTCGGCGGGCAGGCCGCGGATGAAGGCGACGGCGCCCCGCACCTCCGCCAGCCCCTCGGCCAGCACACGGGCATCCTCCGCCGCCCGCGCCGCCTCGAATCCCTCCGGCAGCGGCCCGCCGATCCACATCTCGATCGCCTCCTGAAAGGCGGTGCCGGAGAGCCCCATGAATTTGTCCATCGCCTGCTCGACCGAGGTCGGGTGGCCGGCCGCGGTCAGCCAGTCGGCGATCTGCCGGTTGCCGGCATATTCGCTCTCCAGCAGCACGCCGTCGAAGTCGAAGATCAGGCCGGCGACTCTCAGTTACGCTCTCCGAACAAGGCGGTGCCGACGCGGATATGGGTGGCGCCGATCATCACCGCGCTCTCATAATCGCCCGACATGCCCATGCTGAGGCCGGTGACGCCATGGCGGCGGGCCAGCTTGGCGAGCAAGGCGAAATAGGGCGCCTGCTCCACCCCGGCCGGCGGAATGGCCATCAGGCCGGCGATCGGCAGGTCCGCGGTCCGCGCCCGGTCGATCAGCCCGGGCAGATCCGCGACGGCGCAGCCGCCCTTCTGCGGCTCGTCGCCGATATTGACCTGGAGGAAGCATTCGGGCCGGCGGCCCGTCTCCGCCATGGCCCTGGCCAGCGCCTCGACCAGCGACGGCCGGTCGACCGAATGGATCGCATCGAACAGCGCGATCGCCTGCTCGGCCTTGTTCGACTGGAGCTGGCCGATCAGGTGGAGGCGGATGCCCGCATCGCGGCCGCGCAGCCACGGCCATTTGGCATGCGCCTCCTGCACCCGATTCTCGCCGAAGACGCGCTGCCCGGCCTCGATCAGCGGCAGGATCGCCTCGGCCGGATGGGTCTTGGAGACGGCGATCAGGGTCACGCTCTCCGGCGTGCGTCCCGCCAGCCGCGCCGCCTTGGCGACGCGCGCGCGGACCTCGGCCAGCCTTTCCGCGGGTGATGCGTCGTCCATGGCGGCTGCTATAGAAAGCGCCATGCAGCGCCGCCAGCCTCTGCCGCGCCTCTGGCTGATGACCGACGAGCGCCAGGGTGAGGCCTTGTGGGACGCGCTCCGGCGCTTGCCGCGAGGGTCCGGCATCGTCTTCCGCCATTACGGCCTGCCGGCGGCGCAGCGGCGGCTTCTGTTCGAGCGGGTGAAGAGGATCGCGCGGAAGCAGCGGCTGGTGCTGCTCCTTGCGGGCGGTGATCGGCTTCCCGGCGCGGACGGGATCCACGGGAAGCCGGGCGGCAGAGGCCTGAGCAGTGCGTCAGCCCACAGCCTGCCCGAGCTGAGGGCGGCGGAACGGCGGGGCACGGCGGTGGCGTTCCTTTCGCCGGTCTTTCCAACCAACTCCCATCCAAAGGCGCGAACTCTCGGCCGCGTCCGCTTCGGCCTGCTCGCGCGGCAGGCGCGGATCCCGGTGATCGCCCTCGGCGGGATGGATGAACGCCGCGCGCGAAGCCTCGCGGCCCTGGGCGCTTACGGATGGGGAGCGATCGATGCCTGGGCGGCCGATCAGAAACGGAAGGCGGTGCCGATATAGACGGCCTGGCTGTCGCGGCGCTGATCGGTCAGCGGCTCGAGCCGGTCGTGCTGGATCTTGTAGCGGACGCCGCCGGTCACATCGAGATTGCGGGCCAGGCGGTAGGAGCCGCCGACGCCGACCGTATAGGAGCTGTCCTCGGCGAGGAGGCGCGGCGTGTCCGGATCGGCGCGGGCGGCGCCGACTTCGGCGCGGGCGGTGAAGCGGCTCATCGAATAGCTGACGCCCAGCTCGGCGGCTTCGCGGCCGCCGGGGAGGGTGCCGCCGCGGATCCGATCGATGTCGCCGGACAGGGCGAACCGCTTCCAGCCGAGCGAAACGCCGAGATTGTAGACGGTCGGCGTGATCGCGGTCACCGGCAGCGCCGACGGCGTGCTGGCGTGGCGGAGAGCGGCGTCGGCGGTGGCGGCGCGGGCGCGGATGGCGATGCGGACCGCCTTGTTGCCGCCCAGGGCGATCGTCGCCGGGGTCAGGCGGAAGCTGTTGGCCTGGAGGCCGCGGCGGGAAAGCTCGGCGGCGAGCCGCGGATCGGAGATGGCGGGGGTGAAGCCGCCGGGACGAATCAGCAGGACCTGGCGGGGCTTGGCCAGGCGATTCTCGGTCGAAGCGGCGAGGGCAGGCGTGAGCACGAGCGACAGCGCGACGAGCGCTGCGCCTCCGACTCCAATCGCGCCTCCCGGTTTCATGACCCCATTCGACTCCCGTAACGAGCGGGATGTAGTACGTCGCCGCCCGTCAAACCAGCGATCCGCCGTCGCGAACGGCGAATCATCCCGCTATGTTGCATCTTATCCACAACCTGCGTGACGGGTCGATCACTATTCCTCGCCTGAACCGGGCGCACGCGACGCCGCGGCAGCCCTCCCGAGACGGCTTGCCGCACGCGCGCCGCCCTCTATAACGGCCCTCGCCCCCGTTCGTTTCCAAGGACAAAGTCTCTATGCTCCGCGCAGCTTCCCTCGGCCTCGTTATCGCCGGCGCCTTCACCATCTCCGGCTGCGACTTCATCCGCGAGGACATCGGCAAGACGCTCGGCCACGGCTCGCGGCACAATGAGCGCACCGCCGACCTCGCCGCCTCCCAGGTGACCACGATCGGCGTCAACGCCTATCTGTGGCGGGCGGCGCTCGACACCCTCTCCTTCGCGCCGATGGCGCAGGTCGATTCGAACGGCGGCGTCATCGTCACCGACTGGTACGCCAATCCCAACTCGCCCAACGAGCGGGTGAAGGTGACCGCCACCATTCTCGACCGCGACCTGCGCGCCGATGCGCTTCGCGTCGCCGCCTCGCGGCAGGTGCTGCAGAGCGGCATCTGGGTCGACGCGCCGGTCGCCGCCGCCACCGTCCAGCGGCTCGAGGAGATCATCCTGACCCGCGCCCGCGACCTGCGCCGGACCGCCATCGCCCGCTGAGCATTTTTATGTCTTGTTACTTTTTGCGAAAATTGAGTAGGCCGCCATGCCCCCGGCATGGCTGCCCAGTGCGGGGCACTGGGCACCTGCTCAATGGTACCCATCTTTTCGCGCAACGCTTTTAGGAGCTCCTCCCCCGTGGCAGCGCGCTTCAATCCGCTCGAGGCCGACGCGCACTGGCAGAAGATCTGGGAGGATCGGGGCACCTTCCACGCTTCCGACAGCAGCAGCCGGCCGCGATCCTACGTCCTCGAGATGTTCCCCTATCCGTCGGGGCGCATCCACATGGGCCATGTCCGCAATTATACGATGGGCGACGTGCTCGCCCGCTACCGGCGGATGAACGGCTTCGAAGTGCTCCACCCGATGGGCTGGGACGCCTTCGGCATGCCGGCCGAAAATGCGGCGATGGAGAAGAAGGTCCATCCCGGCGACTGGACCTGGTCCAACATCGATACGATGCGGGCGCAGCTGAAGCGGCTCGGCTTCGCGCTCGACTGGAGCCGCGAGCTCGCCACCTGCGACCCGTCCTATTACGGCCATGAGCAGGCGCTGTTCCTCGATCTGTTCGCGGCCGACCTGGTCTACCGCAAGCAGAGCGAGGTCAATTGGGACCCGGTCGACATGACCGTGCTCGCCAACGAGCAGGTGATCGACGGCCGCGGCTGGCGGTCCGGCGCCCCGGTCGAGCGGCGCAAGCTCAGCCAGTGGTTCCTGAAGATCACCGACTTCGCCGAGGAGCTGCTCGACGGCCTCGACGATCTCGACCAATGGCCAGACAAGGTGCGGCTGATGCAGGAGAACTGGATCGGCAGGAGCCAGGGCCTGCGCTTCCGCTTCGATCTTGATTCGCCCGTCGACGGCATCGCCTCGTTCGACGTGTTCACGACGCGGCCCGACACCATCTTCGGCGCCAGCTTCGCGGCGGTCGCGCCCGACCATCCGATCGCGACCGCGCTCGCCGGGCACGACCCGGCGCTCGCCGCCTTCATCGCCGAATGCCGGCAGAGCGGCACCACCGCCGCCGAGCTGGAGACGGCCGAGAAGAAGGGCTTCGACACCGGCTTCAGGGTCCGCCATCCGTTCGACGCGGGCTGGACGCTGCCGCTCTACGTCGCCAATTTCGTGCTGATGGATTACGGCACCGGCGCCATTTTCGGCTGCCCGGCGCACGACCAGCGCGACCTCGATTTCGCCCGCAAATACGGCCTTCCGGTCACCCGCGTCGTCGCCGCCGATCCGGAGGAAGCGGCGGAGCCGATCGGCGAGGAAGCCTATGTCGGCCCCGGTCGGCTGGTGAACAGCCGCTTCCTCGACGGCCTCGTCGCCGAGGAGGGGATTCGTGAGGTGATCGCCCGCGCCGAGGCGGAAGGCTGGGGCGACGGCACGATCGTGTGGCGCCTGCGCGACTGGGGCGTCTCGCGCCAGCGTTACTGGGGGACGCCGATCCCGATCGTCCATTGCGACAAATGCGGCGCGGTGCCGGTGCCGCGCGACCAGCTGCCGGTGGTGCTGCCGGAGGATGTCGACTTCGCCACTCCCGGCAATCCGCTCGACCGCCATCCGACCTGGTCGAAAATCGACTGCCCCCAATGCGGCGCGGCGGCGCGGCGGGAGACGGACACGCTCGACACCTTCGTCGATTCCTCCTGGTACTTCATCCGCTTCGCCAGCCAGCCGAAGGACGCGCCGTTCGACCGCGCCGAGGCCGAGCGCTGGCTGCCGGTCAACCAGTATATCGGCGGCGTCGAGCATGCGATCCTCCACCTCCTTTATGCCCGCTTCTGGACGCGGGCGCTGAAGCGGATCGGCCTGATCGACATTGAGGAGCCGTTCAGCGGCCTCTTCACCCAGGGCATGGTCACCCACGAAACCTATCGCGCGGCGGACGGCCGCTGGGTCTCGCCCGACGAGGTGGAGCGCAGGGACGGCCGCCTCGTCGTCGCCGCCACCGGCGAGCCGGTCGAGACCGGCCGGATCGAGAAGATGTCCAAATCGAAGCGCAACACGGTCGATCCGGAGCCGATCGTCGATCAATATGGCGCCGACGCGGTGCGCTGGTTCATGCTTTCGGACAGCCCGCCCGAGCGCGACCTCGAATGGAGCGAGGCCGGGATCCAGGGGAGCTGGCGCTTCGTCCAGCGGATCTGGCGCCTGGTCTCGGAACAGGCCGAGCGCGGCGCCTCCTCATGGCTCGGCGGGGAAGGCGAGGCCGGCGCGGGCGCCGAAGCGGAGCGGGCGCTCACCCGCAGGCTGCACCGGGCGATCGCCGCGGCCGGCGCCAATATCGAGAGCCTCGCCTTCAACAAGGCGGTCGCCAATCTCTACGAGCTCGCCACCGCGATCGAGAAGGCGCCGCCCTCCCCCGCCCGCAGCGAGGCGGTGGAGACGATGGTGCGCCTCGCCGCGCCGATGGTCCCACATCTCGCCGAGCAGGCCTGGGCGCTGCTCGGCAAGGAGGGGCTGATCGCCGACGCCGCCTGGCCCGAAGCCGATCCCGCCTTGCTGGTCGAGGACGAGGTGACGATCGCGGTGCAGGTCAACGGCAAGCTTCGCGACACGGTGAGCGCGCCGAAAGGCTCGAGCCGCGAGGATCTGGAGGCGCTCGCTCTGGCCTCAGACAATGTCGCGCGCATCCTCGACGGCAAGCCGCCGCGCAAGGTGATCGTCGTCCCCGACCGGCTGGTGAACCTCGTCGCATGAAGCGCGCCGCCCTCCTTGCCGCCGCGCTCGGCGCCTTCGCCCTTTCCGGCTGCGGCCTGACGCCGCTCTACAGCGGCGGCGGCGGCGGACCGGTCGCGCAATCCCTGCGCACGATCGAGGTGGCGCCGATCGACGGCCGCGCCGGCTGGCTGATGCGCACGGCGCTGGAGGACCGGCTCGGCGCGACCCGTCCCGGTTCCGCCCGCTACCGCCTCGTCGTCCGCCTCGACGATTCCATCGTCGGCTTCGGCATCCGCACCGACGATTCGGAGACTCGCGAGCGGCGGACGCTGCGGGCGCGCTATCAGCTTGTCGAAGTGGACAACGGCACGATCGTCCTCGACGCCACCGCCGGCTCCGACGTCGGCATCGACGTCGTCTCGTCCGATTATGCGAATGTCGCCGCCGAGCAGACCGCGCTCGAGCGCCTGTCCAAGGTCGTGGCCGACCAGATCGTCACCCGCCTCGCTTTCTATGCGAAAAGCAGCGGCCCTTCGCCGGGCCCCGAGGCGCAGTGAAGGCCAATCGGGGCCAGATGGAGCGCGCCCTCGCCGGCGGCCGCGGCCTCTTCCTCCTTCACGGTCCCGACGAATCCGGCTCGCGCGCCTTGGCCCGCCGCCTGGCCGCGGCGATGGGGGCCGAGGCCGAGCGGGTCGAGCTGGGCGGCTCAGAGCTCAGGAACGACCCCGCCCGCCTCGCCGACGAAGCCGCCTCCATCTCGCTGTTCGGCGGCGCGCGCTACATCCTGGTGGAGCCGGCGTCGGACGATTGCGTCGCCGCGGTCGAGGCCCTGCTCGAAACCCCCTCCGCCACCAACCCGGTGGTGCTGGTCGCGGGAGGGCTGAAGCCGGCCTCGAAGCTGCTCAAGCTGATCCTCGCCCATCCGGCCGCTCTGGCCTTCGCCAGCTATCCGCCCGAAGGCCAGGAGGCGGACCGGCTCGCCAGCGAGATGGGCCGCAATCTGGGCCTGACGGTGCGGCCGGACGTCGCCCGCCGCCTCGCCGGCGCTTCCGGCGGCAATCGCGACCTGCTCGAGCAGGAGCTGCGCAAGCTCGCTTTGTATCTCGACGCCGCGCCGGAGCGGCCGCAGCCGCTCGACCATGACGCGCTCGACGCGGTCGGCGCCGATGCCGGCGAGGCCGATCTGAGCCGGCTGGTCGAAAGCGTCGGCAGCGGCAATGTGAAGCTGCTCCAGGAAGAGCTGCTGCGCCTGGAGAGCGAGGGCATCGAGGGGATCCCGGTGATCCGCGCCATGCTCCGGCGGATGAACCTGCTGGCGCGGCTGCGCGCCCAGGTCGAGCGCGGCAACAGCGTCGACGCCGTCATGGTGTCACAAGGTAAGTCCCTGTTCTGGAAAGATAAAGTTCCCGTGTCCCAGCAGCTCGGCCGCTGGCGCTCGGATCTGCTCGCCCGCAGCATCGGCCGCTTGCTCGAGGCGGAGCGGCAGATGAAGGCCTCGGGCGCGGTCGGCGCCGCCGCGGTCGACGAAGAGCTGTTCGCCATCTGCCGCCAGGCCGCAAGGCTGCGGTGACGGGTCGGTTAGGTCCTCCCTGTCGCGAAGCGATGGGGAGGGGGACCATGCGTAGCATGGTGGAGGGGCCACCGCCGTCAGCCCCTCCGCCACCCTTCGGGTGGTCCCCCTCCCCGCCGGCTCCGCCGGCAGGGAGGATTTGAAGCTAAATCCGCTCGCCGCTGAGGCGCTGGCAGATCATGTCGAGCTGATCGAGCGTCGAATAATGGAGCGAGACCGCGCCGCCGTCCGGCTTGTGGGTGATCCGCACCGTCAGGCCGAGCAGGTCGCCGAGCTGACGCTCCAGCGCGTCGATGTCGGCGCTCGCATTCTTGTAGCCGAGCCGGCCCTGCCGCTCGCGCCCGGGCTTGCCGAACCGCGCCCGTTTCTCGGTGTCGCGCACCGACAGGCCGCGCGCCACCACCTCCTGCGCCAGCGCCTCCGGGTCGATCGCCGTCACCAAGGCGCGGGCATGGCCCATGCTGAGCTCGCCCGACACCACCAGCTTGCGCACGCTGTCGGGAAGATCGAGCAGCCGCAGCAGATTGGCGACATGGCTGCGCGACTTGTTGACGATCTTGCCCAGCGCGTCCTGGGTGTGGCCGAATTCGTCGATCAGCCTTTGATAGGCCTCGGCCTCCTCGATCGCGTTGAGGTCCTGGCGCTGGATATTCTCCAGCAGGGCGACTTCGAGCGTCTCGGCGTCGCTCAGGTCGCGGACGAGGACCGGCACTTCGTGCAGCCGCGCCTTCTGCGCCGCCCGCCAGCGCCGCTCGCCGGCGACGATCTGGTAGCGGTGGCCGTGCGGGCGGACGACGATCGGCTGGATCAGTCCGCGCGCCGCGATCGACGCGGCGAGCTCCTCGAGCGCCGCTTCGTCGAAATGGCGCCGCGGCTGGTCGAGATGCGGCTCGATCGACGAGACCGGCATCATCTGCAGGCCGCCGCGCGCGGGCCCGCCGCCGGCGACCGGCGCCTCCTGCGCCGCCTCGCCGAGCAAGGAG
The DNA here is from genome assembly GCA_034668705.1 of Sphingomonadales bacterium. Classification (GTDB taxonomy): domain Bacteria; phylum Pseudomonadota; class Alphaproteobacteria; order Sphingomonadales; family Sphingomonadaceae; genus Allosphingosinicella. Next base: position 1,986 of record JAXDOV010000068.1, on the reverse strand, counting down.
GAGAGGCCGCGGCCGAGGCCGGAGGGGCGGCGACGGGCGGGGGCGTCGTCGCTCATGCCGCGGCCGCGCGCTTGGGCAGGCGGGCGATCAGCTCGCGGGCCAGCGCGATATAGGCTGCCGAGCCGGAGCAGCGATGGTCGTAGATCAAGGCGGGGATGCCGTGGCTCGGCGCCTCCGACAGGCGCACGTTGCGCGGGATCATCGTCTCGAACACCACCTTGCCGAGGCAGGCGCGGACGTCGGCGGCGACCTGGGAGGAGAGGTTGTTGCGGCGATCGTACATGGTCAGCGCCACCCCGAGGATGGACAGCTCGGGGTTGAAGCGGGCGCGGATTCTCTCAATGGTCTGAAGGAGTTGGCTCAGCCCCTCGAGGGCGAAGAACTCGGCCTGGAGCGGCACCAGGATCGATTGGGCGGCGACCAGGGCGTTGATCGTGAGCAGGCCGAGCGAGGGCGGGCAATCGATCAGGCAGACGTCCCAGCGGCCGAGCGGCGCCGCCGCCAGCGCCTTGTCGAGCCGGTGAGTGCGCTCGGCGACGTTGACCAGCTCGATCTCGGCGCCGGAGAGATCGACGGTGGCGGGAATGAGGTCGAGCCGCGGCACCCGGGTCGGCACCACCGCCTCCTCGACCACGCAATCGCCGGTGAGGAGGTCGTAGCTGGAGAGGTCGCGCAGCGCCTGGCCGATGCCGAGCCCGGTCGAGGCATTGCCCTGCGGATCGAGATCGACCAGCAGCACCCGCCAGCCGGTCGCGGCGAGAGCGGTGGCGAGGTTGATCGCCGTCGTGGTCTTGCCGACCCCGCCCTTCTGGTTCGCGACGGCGATGCGGATCATCGGGCGCCTCTTCCTCTCTTGCTGGGCCGGACCCCGGTCGCGACGATGATCTGGGCATCGGCGTCGGTGAGGCTCGGCTCAAGACGGAAATCACCCTGCCATGAAGATTCGGCCGCTGCCAGTTCCGTCTTCGCGTTGCGGCCCTTCGGGAGGATCCAGACCGTCTTATCTGTGGAAAAACGGCTGCCAAGGGCCAGCAGCCGCTGCAGCGGCGCGAAGGCGCGGGCGCTGATCACGTCGAAGGCGCGCGGCGACAGCTGCTCCGCCTTCGCGCAAATTATCTCCACACGGTCCGTCACGCCGAGCAGGTCGGCCGCGCGAGCGAGAAAGTCGGCGCGGAGCTTGCGCGCCTCGACCAGGGTCACCCGGATCGGCGTGACCGCCGCGATGACGAGGCCGGGAAAGCCCGCGCCGGTGCCGAGATCCAGCCAGCTACCTGCCACCGCAGGCGCAAAGCGGGCGAGCTGGGCCGAATCGACGATGTGCCGGCTCCAGAGCTGATCCAGCGAATCCTTGGAGACAAGGTTCTGCCGCTCGTTTTCGGTCCTGAGAAAAGCGGTGAAGGCATCGAGGCGCTCCAATGTTCCACGTGGAACATCGAGCCGTTCCCGCGCCTCCGATTCGTCCATCAGGCCGCCTTGCGGCGTGCATGGACGAGTATCGCCGCGAGGGCCGCCGGCGTCACCCCACGGACCCGGCCGGCGGCACCCAAGGTGGCCGGGCGGGCCGCCGAAAGCCGTTCCACCATTTCGTTGGAGAGGCCGGCAATGGCGGCATAATCCAGAGCCGGTGGGATCCGAACCGCCTCGTCCGATCGGAGCCGGACGATCTCCGCCTGTTGCCGAGCGACATAGGGCGCATAACGATGATCCTCCACGGCTTCGTCAAGGAGCGGGCCGGTATATTCCGCCAGCCGAGGTTCCACGTGGAACAATGCCTCCAAGACCAGCTCCGGAAAGCGGAGCCAGTCGCCGAGGCTGCGATGGATGCCGTCGTCCCGGACCGCGATTCCGGCCGCGATCAGTTCGGCGCTGGTGCGTGTGGCGGCGAGCAGCACCTCCAGTTCGGCGCCCCTGTCTCGCATGGCGCGGAAATGAGCGCGTCGCTCCGCGGAGACGCCGCCGGCGTCGATCGCCTTCTGCGTCAGCCGG
>JAXDOV010000067.1:0-4433 GCA_034668705.1 Sphingomonadales bacterium | reverse complement strand
GCCGGCCGATCCGATCCTGGCGGACGGGTCTATCGCCTTTCACCAGCGGCGAGGCCTTCAGGCGATCGCCGGTGCCGCCATCCGATTCTCGGCGGCCTTCGGCGTCGCTCCGGGCTGCACCGTCTCCGCGGCCGTCGCGATCAATTCGGCCACCCCGCCGGGTTGGGACACATAGATTGCATGGCTGCCGCCGAGCTCGACGACGGTGGAACCCGCGCGCTTCGACATGGCGCGCTGGGCGTCCGGCGGGATCATGTGATCGTCCGTGGCGACCAGGTACCAGCTCGGCTTGGCCTTCCAGGCCGGCGAAGTGACAGCGCCATTTAGAGCGTCAAGACCCCAGGGAATCTGGGAATCGGCCATGAACCTCGCCTTGTCGGGGTCGAGGTCTGCCGCGAAGGCCTCCGCGAACTTCGCATTGTCCAGCAGGAGGAAGCCGTTCCGCGGTGGCAGGATCGGCGGCACGGGAGCGCCGGGCGGCGGATTGGCGATGAGCGTAGCGACGGACTCGCCGGCGTCGGGCGCGAAGGCGGTGATATAGACCAGACCGACAACCTTCGGGTGGTTGCCGGCTTCCGTGACGACAGCCCCCCCATAGGAATGGCCGACGAGGATCACCGGCTTTTCCAGCGCGTCGATGACGTCATGGGTCGCCGCCACGTCACCGGCCAGTGACTGGGTCGGATTCTGAACCACGCTGACGTCGTAACCGTCCCTTTTCAAGGCGTGGTAGACGCCTTCCCAGCCGGAGCCGTCCACGAAACCGCCATGAACGAGCACGATGGCAGCTTGGCCCGGCGCCGACCGCGCGGGCGTTGATAAGATCGTCATTCTCTGTTCTCCTTGTCCGGCAGCCGCCCGTTCGCGTCCCAACAGTGGAACCGGGCGCTGCTGCGTGGAGGAGCATCGCGGCAACGGAGGCTGGTGTATCGAAGGGCTGCCGAATATTATCCGAACAATTCCCAAAGCCGCGCGGCCCGGGAGCCATATGCAGAGACAGCTTCTCACCTTCGGTCCGTTCCTGCTGAATCTGGACAACGGGACGCTCCTGCGAATGGGCGAGCGCGTCGCGGTCGGGCGCAGGGGAGTCCTGCTGCTTGCGGCGTTCCTCGAGCGGCGGGGCGAGATCGTCACCAAAGCGGAACTCATGGATGCCGCCTGGCCGGGAACCGCGGTCGAGGAGAGCAATCTTTCGGTCCAGATCGCGCTGCTTCGAAAGGCGGTCGGCCTCGCGCCGGATGGCGAGGAATGGATCACCACCATACCGCGCATCGGCTATCGCTTCTTGAGCGGTATTTCAGCGCTGGGCGACGCTGTCGACCATCTTCCGGTCAAGCCGTCGCTTGCCGTTCTCCCCTTCGCCAATCTCAGCAACGATCCCGAGCAGGAGTTCTTCGCCGACGGACTGGCGGACGAGGTCATCACGGCCCTGTCGAAGATCCCGGGGCTGATCGTGATCGCCCGGAGCTCGAGCTTTGCCTATAAGGGCATGTCCAAGGATGTCCGACGCATCGCCGGCGAGCTGGGTGCCCGCTACATTCTGGAAGGAAGCGTCCGGAAAAGCGGCGACCGCATTCGCGTGATCGTGCAATTGAGCGACGGGGCGACGGGCAGCCATTTGTGGGCCGAGCGTTACGAGCGCGGCCTTAACGACATTTTCGCGGTCCAGGACGAAGTCGCTCGCAGGATCGTCACCGAGTTGAGCGCCGCGTTGAACCCGGTTGAAATCACCCTGTGGCCCGGCATCGTGTCCGGCGGAACGACGAATTTCGAAGCCCATGAGTGCCTGTTGCGCGGGCGGGCAATGCAGCGTGGCGCGACGCAGAATATGGCCGTCTTCGAGCGAACGACCGAACTGTTCCGGCGGGCGATCGCCCTCGATCGCGCTTATTCGGCTCCCTATGCCGCGCTCGGCATGGCGCTTGCCCAGGCCCATTACAATCGCTGGACGGAAGACCCCGAACACGCGCTCGCCGAAGCCGGCGAATTGGCCGACGAAGCGATCATGTGCGATCCGGCTTCGCCGTTCGCGCACGGCGTGGCCGCTCTGGTTGCGATGTACCGGGAGGACTTCGAACGCTGCGCCTTCGAGGTCGACGAAGCGCTTTCGCTCAACCCGAACTTCGCGCCGGCACTGTCGCTGCGGGCAACGCTGAACATCTATTCGGGCGCGCCCCAGGCAGCGATTCACGACCTCGAACGGGCCATGCGCCTCGACCCCTATTTCACCCAGGGCTATCTTCATCATCTCGGCGTGGCCCATATCGTTGCCGGGGATTACGAAACGGCTGCGGAGATCCTCAGGGAGCGTATCCTCCTCGTTCCGGAGACGGACATGAGCCGGGCCTGCCTTTGCGCCGCCCTCGGAAATCTCGGCTATTTCGACGAAGCCAGGAACGTCTGGAATGAGCTGATCGCCATCAACCCGGCTTATTCCTTTGCCGACGGCATCGGTCGCATGCCCTTCAAGAACCCGGCGGACCTTGCCCGGATCGCAAAGGGCCTCGAGAGAGCCGGCTTGCATATTTCGCCCGACACATCTTCCTGAGGACGGTTTGGACTTTCGGGATGTGCGACGCGGCGCGCGCCTGGCGAGGACGTGACGCCGCAGGACCGGCGGCTGTACCGGGCTCGCGCGGCGACGGCCCCGGCGCCGGCCTGTCGCCGCGGCCGGGGCCGATCTCCTATCTCTCTGAAACCCGCCGCGACCGCGGGCGGCCGCTCAGCAGGTATGGCGTCCGATGTGCCGGCCGAGCAGGGCGCCGCCGACGCCGCCGATGATCGGGCCGGCGAGGCCGCGCGACACGGCATGACCGATCAGCGCGCCGGCGCCGCCGCCGACGATCGCGCCGGTCGTGCCGCTATGGTGGCAGGTGCGGGCGCGGTAATAATGGACATGATGGCGATGCCGCGCCGCATCGGCGGGCGCCGCGACCGGCAGGGTCGCCGCCGCGGCGGTCAGGGCGAGGATGAGCTTACGCATGACATACTCCTTCATTTCGGTGCCGGAGCAACGGGCGGGGGGAGATAGGGTTCCGGTGCCGGGGTTCCGCGGTGGGTGCAAGGCGTCTCAGGATTGAGTCGTGTGTCTCCGGTATTCCCCGTAACGGAGCCGCCGGTCGCGTCCTATTGGCGACCCGCCAGGCGGCGCCTCTGATCTTACGCATTGGATGTTTCTCCGCGCTCCGCCGCCTCGATGCGGGCAATGTCGATTTTCTTCATGGTCATCATCGCCTCGAAAGCGCGCTTGGCCGCGCCCCTGTCCGGATTGCTGTTGGCGCGAAGCAGCGCCCGCGGGGTGATCTGCCAGGAATAGCCCCAGCGGTCCTTGCACCAGCCGCACTCGCTTTCCTCCCCGCCATTGCCGACGATCGCATTCCAGTAGCGGTCGGTCTCTTCCTGGTCCTCGGTCAGCACCATGAAGCTGACCGCCTGGTTGGGCTGGAAATAGGGTCCGCCGTTCAGACCTACAAACGGTCTGCCGAGAATTGTGAACTCGACCGTGAGCTCTGTACCCTCTGCTCCGCCCGGAAAGTCGGACGGCGCATGCATGGGCGTTCCGACGCGGCTGTCGGGGAACGTCGCGGCATAAAACTCCGCAGCCTTGCGCGCCTCGCCGTGGTCGAACCACATGCAGGTGGTCAGCTTGTCGTTGGTCATCTTCGCTCTCCTGGTGCGGGCCCTTCGACTGGACCACTCGCTGCGCTCGGGATCCGCTCGGGACATTCGGGTTCCCGAGGAAAACCATTTGATCTTGGCGCCGTCGCTAGACCAGGCGGCTCTGCTTGACGGCAGCTTCAATGAATGACGCAAACAACGGGTGAGGCTCGAAGGGTTTAGACTTCAGCTCCGGGTGGAACTGCACCCCCACGAACCACGGATGGTCCGGCCGCTCCACGATCTCCGGCAGCGCGCCGTCGGGGCTCATGCCGGTGAACAGCAGGCCCTCCTTCTCCAGCGCATTTTTGTAATGGATGTTGACCTCGTAGCGGTGGCGGTGGCGTTCGCTGATGCGGTCCTCGCCGTAGATCGAATGGACGACGCTGTTGCCCGCCAGCACCGCTTCATAGGCGCCCAGCCGCATCGTGCCGCCCATGTCGCCATTCGCCTCGCGCCGCTCGCGCAGGCCTTCCGGGCTCATCCATTCGGTGATCAGGCCGACCACCGGCTCCTCGGCCTCGCCGAATTCGGTGCTGCGCGCGCCGGCCAGGCCGGCGAGGTTCCGCGCGCCCTCGATACAGGCCATCTGCATGCCGAGGCAGATGCCGAAGAAGGGCACGCCGCGCTCACGGGCGAACTGGACGCTGGCGATCTTGCCCTCGCTGCCGCGCTCGCCGAAGCCGCCGGGGACGAGGATGCCGTGGAGCGGCTCGAGCTGGGCCGGGATGTCGGCCTCGGGATGCTCGAACAGCTCCGCGTCGAGCCAGGAGATG
>JAXDOV010000066.1:0-22417 GCA_034668705.1 Sphingomonadales bacterium | reverse complement strand
ACGACGAGGTCGAGCCGCTGGCGGTGGCGAAGATCCTCGCCGCCATCGCGAAGGAGGAGCAGCCGGGAATGGTGATCCTCGGCAAGCAGGCGATCGACGACGATTCGAACCAGACCGGCCAGATGCTGGCGGCCCTGCTCGGCTGGGGCCAGGGCACCTTCGCCTCGAAGGTCGAGGTCGAGGGCGATGCGGTCAGCGTCACCCGCGAGGTCGATGGCGGCCTCGAGACGGTGAAGCTGAAGCTGCCGGCGATCGTCACCACCGACCTTCGCTTGAACGAGCCGCGTTATGCCAGCCTGCCCAACATCATGAAGGCCAAGTCGAAGCCGCTCGCCCAGAAGACGCCCGCCGATTACGGCGTCGACACCGCGCCGCGGCTGACCACCTTGAGCGTGCGCGAGCCTTCCAAGCGCGAGGCCGGGATCAAGGTGCAGTCGGTCGACGAGCTGATCGACCGGCTGAAGACGGCGGGAGTGGTAGGATGAAGAGTTTGGTCTGGGTCGAGCATGAAGGCGGCCATTTGAAGGACGCCACCCTGCCGGCGGTGACCGCCGCCGCGAAGCTGGGCGAGGTCCATCTCCTCGTCGCCGGCGAGAATGTGGGCGCCGTCGCCGAGGCCGCCGCGAGGATCGCCGGTGTCGGCAAGGTCCATGTCGCCGACGGCGCCGCTTACGCCCATGGGCTGGCGGAGAATGTCGCGCCGCTGATCGTCGCGCTGATGAGCGGCCACGACGCCTTCGTCGCGCCCTCGACCACCACCGGCAAGAATATCGCGCCGCGCGTCGCCGCCTTGCTCGACGTCATGCAGATATCGGACGTGATCGGCATCGAGGGCGAAGACACCTTTACCCGCCCGATCTACGCCGGCAACGCCATCGCCACGGTCAGATCGTCGGACGCGAAGAAGGTGCTGACGGTGCGCGGCACCGCCTTCGAGAAAGCGGCGGCCGAGGGCGGCGCGGGCACGATCGAGAACGTCTCCGGCACCGGCGATCAGGGCCTGTCGAGCTTCGTCGGCGCCGAGATCGCCGCGAGCGAGCGGCCGGAGCTGACCAGCGCCAAGATCATCGTCTCGGGCGGCCGCGCCTTCGGCTCGTCGGAGCAATTCCATGCCCTCCTCGAACCGCTCGCCGACAAGCTCGGCGCCGGGGTCGGGGCGAGCCGGGCCGCGGTCGACGCCGGCTACGCGCCCAACGATTATCAGGTCGGCCAGACCGGCAAGATCGTCGCCCCCGAAGTTTATGTCGCGATCGGCATATCGGGCGCGATCCAGCATCTCGCCGGGATGAAGGATTCGAAGCTGATCGTCGCCATCAACAAGGACGAGGAAGCGCCGATCTTCCAGGTCGCCGACCTCGGCCTCGTCGGCGACCTGTTCAAGATCGTGCCGGAGCTGACCGGGAAATTGTGATGGAGCAGCGCCGGCGGCAGACAATGCTCTATTTCATCGCCGCGGCCCTGTTTGCAATCGCGGCGGGGATCAGCGTGCTCCGCAGCGGCTTTACCCCGAAAGTGTTTCTGGGTGCGGTCATGGCGGTCGCCCTGGTGCTGCTGGGCCAGAGGAATGCCCGCTCCGATCGTTAGCGCTGGCGCCGTGAGCCGGGCTTCGTGAACACCCCCACCAGCTGCCCCTTGCCGAGGACATGGCCGTTCAGCGCCGCCACGAGACGGTCGCGGTTCGTATTGGCGGGGAGAGCGAGGCTGGCGTCGAGGGCGAAGAGCTCGAAATGATAATGGTGCGGTTTCGCGTCGGGCGGGCGCGGGCCCGACCAGCCGGGACGGCCGGCGCCGTTCATCCCCTGCGCCGCTCCGGCGAGCGCCTGCGGCAGCGCCCCGACGGCGGGAGCCAGATTCCAGACGACCCAGTGGACGAAAGGCTGAGCCGAAGGGGCGTCCGGATCCTCGACCAGGAGCGCCAGGCTCCTTGTGCCCGACGGCAGAGCCGACCAGGCGAGCGGCGGCATCTCGTTCGCGCCGTAAGCGCTGTAGCGGGCGGGAATCGGCCCGCCATGGGCGAAAGCGGGGCTGGAGACGATCAGCAGCTGGTCGGTCTTCGTCTCCGGCCGGTCCACCGCAAGCATCCCGGCGGCAGGCGCCGGCGAGGAGCAGGCCGCGGCTGCGAGGCAAAGAAGAGCGATCCGCTTTCTCATCGGGCCATATTAGCGCATGCGCCGCGCCTGCGCATCCTTCAGAAGCCGGAGAGGAAGGACGCGACATTGGCGCCGAGGGCGTCGACGGCATAGCCGCCCTCCATCAGCAGGAGCGTCGGCAGGCCGAGCGCGGCGATGCGGCGGCCGATGGCGGCATAATCGGCGGTCTCGATGCGGAAGAAGCTGATCGGATCGCCGGCGAAGGTGTCGGCGCCGTAGGAGCAGAGGAGGAGGTCGGGCGCGAAATCCGCGATGCGCGCCAGGGCCGTGTCGAGCGCCTCGCCATATTCCGCGATGCCGGCGCCGCGCGGCAGCGGCAGGTTGAGCGTCGTCCCCTCCCCCGCGCCTTCGCCGCGTTCGTCGCCATGCCCCCAGTAGAAGGGATAATCGCTCGCCGGATCGGCATGGATCGAGACGAACAGGACATCGCCGCGGCCGTAGAAGATGTCCTGGGTGCCGTTGCCGTGATGATAGTCGATGTCGAGGATGGCGATGCGGGGCGGATGCCGGGCGCCGCCAGGGCCGCCTCCGCGGCGACCGCAGCGGCGTTCAGATAGCAATAGCCGCCCATGTAATCGGCGCCGGCATGGTGGCCGGGCGGGCGGCAGAGGGCGAAGGCGGCGCGCTCCCCGGCCAGCAGCGCGTCGAGGCCCGACAAGGCCGTCTGCACCGACCAATAGGCCGCCTCCCAGGTCCCCTCGGCGACCGGCGTCGAGGCGTCCATCGAGTAAAGGCCGAGCCGGGCGTCGATCCGGTCGAGCAGGACGGGCCGCCGCCGCACCACCGGCCAGACATAGCCGGCCGCATCGCCGGGCCGGCCGGCTGCGCGCCAGTCGGCATAAGCCTGGCTCAGGAAATCGAGATAGGGCTGCGGATGAACGCGAAGCAGCGGCGCTTCGCCCTGGTCGCGCGGCGCCTCGGTCTCGCCGAGGGCGGCGAGGATCGCCTGCGGGCGTCCGCGATGCTCGGCGAAGGGGACGAAGCCGCCATTGTGCAGCTCCTGCGCCGGAGCGTGGAGAAGCTGGCGCGCGTCCCAGAAGCAGCGCATCAGCCGGGGTGTCCGTCGATCGTCATCGCACCGGCGCCATAGCGCGGGGCCGAAGCCGATGTCACATCATCAACGCGTCGGCTTCTACCGCCCCTGGCTGCGCCAGCGCCGGACGACGCGGCTGACCATCGCTTCCTCCTCGCCCGACTGACGCCAGAGCTCGGAGAAGAGCGGATCGGAGGAGGCCGGCCGGCGGTCGCGCTCGAGATCGTCGAAGGCGACGCGGATCGGAATCGAGACGCCCTCGCCGCAGACGATGCATTCGCGGTTGCGCAGCGCTGGAATGACGTCGAGGAAGCCGCGCGCGCCTTCCGGCATGGCCGATTTCACGAAATGCTGGTCGCGCTCGTTGTTGAGACGCATCGCGATGATCGTGCCGCATTGCGAGAGCACGCCCTCCGCCAGATCCGACGGGCGCTGGGTGATGAGGCCCAGCGACACGCCGTATTTACGGCCTTCCTTGGCGATCCGCTCGAGCACCTTGCGCACCGACTGGCCGGTCGAGATCTTGTCGGACGGGATGTAGCGATGGGCCTCCTCGCAGACGAGGAGGACCGGCCGCGGCACTTCGTTGCGCGACCAGATCGCATAATCGAAGACGAGCCGCGACAGCACGGCGACCACGACCGAGACGATGTCCGACGGCACGCCCGACACGTCGACGATCGAGATCGGCTTGCCCTTGGCCGGCAGGCGGAAGATCTTCGACACGAAGCTGGTCATGCTGTCGGCGACCAGCATGCCCGAGAACATGAAATGGTAGCGCGGATCCGCCTTGAGCTCGTCGATCTTGTTCCTGAGGCGCATGAAGGGCGCGGTGTCGGTCGCCTTGTTGAGCAGGCCCATTTCGTGGGAGATCGCGCTGGTCAGGTCGGAAAGCGCATAGGGGATCGGCGAGTCCACCGTCAGCTTGGTCATGCCTTCGGCGGCGCGGTTCTTGGCGCGGGCCTGGAGCAGGCACTTGGCGAGGATGTCCATGTCGCGCTGGCGCTCGGAGCCGCTGGTGGTGACGAACACCTCGCAATGCTCCTCGAAGTTCATCAGCCAATAGGGCATGGCGAGGTTCTCGACGTTGAACAGCTCGCCGACGCCCTTGAACGCGGCCGAATATTCGCCATGCGGGTCGATCATGACGATATGGCCCTCGGGCGCGAGCTCGCAGATCCGGTGCATGATCAGGGCCGCCGAGGTCGACTTGCCGGTGCCGGTCGAGCCGACCAGGGCGAAATGCTTGCCGAGCAGGGCGTCGACATAGAGGGCGCCGCGCACGTCGGTGGTCGGATAGACGGTGCCGATCTCGATATGGGCGCGCTCGTCGGCGGCGAACATCTGCTTCATGTCGTCGCCGGAGACGGGATAGACCTTGGCGCCCGGCGCCGGATAGCCGGTGATGCCGCGGCGGAAATTGACCAGCCGCCCGCTCTGCTCCTGCTCCTCGCCTTCGCCGAGGAAATCGATCTCGGCGACGACCAGGCCGCCCTCGCCGTCGTGCAGCTTGAGGCTGCGGACGTTGGCGAGCAGCCAGCGCGGCCCCGCCTCGAGCTTGATGTTGCCGCCGACCTGGCCGGAAAGGGCGATGCTCGGATCGGCGTCGCGCGACACTTCGGCGAGACGGCCGACTTCGAGCTCGACGCGGCCCGAGCCGCCGCCGACCTGGACGACGCGGCCGATCGGCCCGCTCTGCGGCGCGCGCCGGACGACCGGGCGAATGGTCGGAGCGAGCTCCTCCCCGTCCTCGACCTTCGGAAGGTGCTGGAAGTTCATCATGTCCGTCATGGCGTCGCCGCATTCCCTGTTGACCCGGAACGCCGCTATAGGCCCGACCGGTAAACAACTGATTTGCGAGGAAGGCTCGGGATTTACGGTCGCCCTCGCCCTCAGCCGCGGCGGAAGAAGACGGCCGCGCCCCAGCCGAAGAGCAGCGAAAGGGCGACCGCGACGAGGCCGTAGACCAGGGACCAGCGCGAAGCGGCCTTGGCAACGAAGCGCTCGAAGCCCCTTTTCTCGATGCGGATGTCGCGCACCGCGCCGGCGATCACCCGCCCGTCCTTGATCAGAAAGGTCTCGGCCGTGTAATTGCCGACCGGCACCTGCGCCGGGATGGTGACACGGCCCCGATAGAGGACGCCGTCGGTGATCCGCACCCCGTGCGGATCCTCTACATAGACGTGGCGGCGCTGCATCAGGTCGACGAAGCCGGCTTCGAAGCGGCGCTGGACGTCGGCGGGCTGGCCCGGCCCCGGCGAGAGCTGCAGATTCTGGAGGCCGAGCTCGTAGATCGCGGCGGCGCGCTCGTCGACCAGCTGCGCCAGCGGCCGCGACGAGGCCACCGCGTAGAAGGAGGGGGCGGAGCGGAAGCGGGTGCTCTCGACGTTCATCCAGATGCCGGCGACCTTCTTCTTCTCGCGCACCACCAAAGGCTGGAGCGGTCCCTTGACGACGACGGCGATGTCCGCCTGCTCGGTCGGCACCCGGCCGCCGGGATAGAGGATGGCGCCGAACAGCAGCAGATCGGCGCCGGTGAACGAATATTGGATCTCGATCCGGTTCTCGGAGACGTCAGGGACCAGGCGGGGCTTGGCGGCGCCGAGCGCGAGCGGCAGCGCGGCGATCAGGAGGAGGCACGCCGGCCCGCGCCTCACAGCAGCTGCACCGTATAGATTTCCTCCGGCCGCCAGCCGAGGCCGATCGCCATCCGCAGCGCCACGGCGAGGATGATGATGGCGAGGAACATGCGCAGCAGCTCCGGCTTCGCCTTCTGGGCGAGCTGCGCGCCGATCTGGGCGCCGATCACCGAGCCCAGGAGGAGCAGGGCGGCGAGGACGATGTCGACCGATTTGGTGGTGGTCGCATGGATCAGGGTGGTGGCGGCGGTGACGGCGAGGATCTGCAGCAAGGAGGTGCCGACAACCACCTGCGCCGACATGCCGAGGATGTAGATCATCGCCGGCACCAGCACGAAGCCGCCGCCGACGCCGAGCAACACGGTCAGCATGCCGGCGCCGAAGCCGAGCAGGAGCGGCGCCAGCGGCGAGATATAGAGGCCCGACCGGTAGAAGCGCCAGCGCATCGGCAGCGAGGCGATCAGCGGGTTGTGGCGCCGCGGCGGCTTCTTGCCGGCTTTGGGCCTGATGATGTCGAGCGCGGTCGCCGCTTCCTTTGCCATCATGACACCAATCGATCCGAGCAGGACGACGTAGAGGATGGAGATGGCGGTATCGATCTGGCCCCTGTCCTGGAGCAGGCGGAAGATGCCGCCGCCGGCGAGCGCGCCGAGCAGGCCGCCGACGATGATCACGCCGCCCATCCGATAGTCGACGCCCTTGCGCCGGCGGTGGGCGAGGACTCCGGAGACGCTGGTGCCGGTGATCTGGGTCGTCGCCGAGGCGACGGCGACGGCCGGCGGGATGCCGTAGAAGATCAGGATCGGGGTGGTCAGGAAACCGCCGCCGACCCCGATCATCCCGGTCAGCAGCCCGACCACGCCGCCCAGAGCGATGATCACCAGCGCGTTGACGGAGAGGCCGGCGATCGGGAGGTAGACGTCCATCGCCGGAGACTAGGGTCCGGACCTATTATCGGCAATGGCCAGGATCGCCCGGAGAAGGGCCCCGGCAAGGCGTGGTGCGCAGGGCGGGCTGGTTGGCCCCACAAGCGCCGCGCCGCCCCCGGTGCCCTTCTCCGGGCGCCCGCAAGCGGCGAGGCGGAGAGACGGCCATGGCGGCGTTGCTCGTCGGTCACGATGAATCATCATCGCTCCACTCCTCGCGCCTGGCCCTGACCGCCTCTCTGCCTCGTCATGGCCGTTGCCGGTAATGGGTCCGGACCCTGGGGTCTGCGCCCGCCTCCCGCAACGCGCGATGGCCTGATGACGATAGGCCCGACCAACCCAGATCATTGCAACCCTTGCCGGGAAACACGATTTAGCAGGATATGAGCGACTTCGCCCGGGCGCCTCTTACCGCCATTCTCGGGCCGACCAATACGGGCAAGACCTATCTCGCCGTCGAGCGGATGTGCGGCCATTCGAGCGGCATGATCGGCTTTCCGCTCCGCCTGCTGGCGCGCGAGGTCTACGACCGGGTGGTGAAGCTGAAGGGCGAGAGAAGCGTCGCCCTCGTCACCGGCGAGGAGAAGATCCTGCCGAAGGACGCGCGCTGGTTCCTCTGCACCGCCGAATCCATGCCGATGGAGCGCGACCTTGCCTTCGCCGCGATCGACGAGGCGCAGCTCGGCGCCGACCCCGAGCGCGGCCACGTCTTCACCGACCGCATGCTCCACGCCCGCGGCCGCGAGGAGACGATGATCCTCGGCTCGGAGACGCTGGCGCCGATGGTGCGCTCGCTGCTGCCCAAGGCGCAGATCATCGGCCGGCCGCGCTTCTCGACCCTGTCCTATGCCGGCCCGTCCAAGCTCTCGCGCCTGCCGCCGCGCTCGGCGATCGTCGCCTTCTCGGCCGAGCAGGTCTATGCCGTCGCCGAGATGCTGCGGCGGATGCGCGGCGGCGCGGCGGTGGTGATGGGCGCCCTCTCCCCCCGCACCCGCAACGCCCAGGTGGCGATGTACCAGGCGGGCGAGGTCGATTATCTGGTCGCCACCGACGCGGTCGGCATGGGCCTCAACATGGACGTGAGCCATGTCGCCTTCGCCGGCCTTGCCAAGTTCGACGGCCGCCGCCGGCGGCGGCTGACGCCGGCCGAAATGGCGCAGATCGCCGGCCGCGCCGGCCGCCACCAGCGCGACGGCACGTTCGGCGTGCTGACCCTCGAAGGCGAGCTCTCCGCCGAATTCCGGCCGGAGGAGATCGAGGCGATCGAGGAGCATCGCTTCGCGCCGCTCGACCATCTCTTCTGGCGCGAGAGCGACCCCGATTTCCGCAGCGCCGAAGCGCTGATCCGTTCGCTCGAGCGGCGGCCGGACGCACCCGGGCTGCGGGCCGCGCCCGAAGCGATCGACCTGGCGGTGCTGAAGCGGCTCGCCGGCGACCCGGACGTGGCCGCGCGGGCGAGGAGCCCGGAAAGGGTAAGGCGGCTCTGGGCGGCCTGCGGCCTCCCCGATTTCCGCAAGACCGGCGCCGACCATCATGCACGGCTGGTCGCCCGCATCTTCGACCATCTGACCGAGGGCGAGGGCCGCATCCCCCAGGCCTGGTACGCCGCGCAGGTCGCGCAGCTCGACAATGTCCAGGGCGATATCGACACGCTCGCCGACCGCATCGCCGGGGTGCGGACCTGGGCCTATATCGCCCATCGCGCCGACTGGCTGGCCGAGCCCGAGCGGATGGCGGAACGGACCCGAGAGGTCGAGGAGAAGCTGTCCGACGCGCTCCACGAGCGGCTGACCCAGCGCTTCGTCGACCGGCGCACGTCGATGCTGCTGCGCGACATCGGCGGCAAGGGCGCCGGCGAGTTCCCGGTGCTGGTCGACGAGCAGGGCGAGGTCACCGTCGGCTCCTTCCCGATCGGCCGGATGGAGGGCTTTTCGTTCGAGGTCGATCCGACCGCCCGCCATGCCGACCGCAAGATGCTGCTGGCGACGGCCGAGCGGCGGCTCGGCGGCGAATATGAGAAAAGGGCGGCGGCCCTGGTCGCCGACACCGACGCGCATTTCACCCTGCGGACGGAGGCGGGCGCGCCGGTGGCGATCTTGTGGCGCGGCCACGAAGTGGCGCGGCTCGGGCCGGGCAAGAATCTGCTGTCGCCGCGGGTGCTGATCGACCGGCGGCTCGACCGCCTCTCCGCGCGCGGCCGCGAAGCGGTGGTCGAGCGGCTGAACCTCTGGGTCCGGCACCAGGTCGAGCGGGCGCTGGCGCCGCTGCGGCAGGCGGGCCTCGCCGCCCAGGATCCGGCCGCGCCGCCGGCGGTGCGGGCGATCCTCGCCATGCTGGTCGACGAGGGCGGCATCGTCGCCCGCGAGGCGGTCGGCAAGGCGCTGGGCAGCCTCGCCCGCGAGCAGAGGCGGCTGATCACCGGTCTCCACATCCGCATCGGCGCGCTCGACCTGTTCATGCCGGAGGTGCTGAAGCCCGAGGCGCGGCGTTGGCGGACGGCGCTCCGGGCGGCCGCCGCGGGCGAGGCGATGCCGCTTCTGCCGCCGGAATCGGCGGTGGTCCTGCCCTGCCCCGCCGACGGCGAGCGCCGGCCCCTCCAGCGACTCGGCTTCCGCGCGCTTGGGCCGCAAATGCTGCGGGTCGATCTGGTCGAGCGGCTGGCGCGGCATGCCCATGAGGCGCGCGGCGGCAAGGACCAGCCGGTGGTCGACGAGGCTTTCGCCACCTCGCTCGGCCTCAAGCCCCAGGCGGTGGCGCGGCTGATGCGCGACCTCGGCTTCCGTCCGTCGGAGGGCGAAGGCGCCTGGGTCTGGCGCGGGCGCGGCCGGCCGCAGCGGGAAGAGCGCGAGGCGGATCCCTCCCATGCTTTCGCCGCTCTGGCCGGGCTGAGGCGTGGCTGACAGCCTGCGTCTCGACAAGTATCTGTGGTTCGCGCGGATCGCCAGGACCCGCGCCCTCGCCCAGCTCCTGGCGGAACAGGGACGGATCCGGATCGGCGGCCGCGTCGTCGACCGCGCCCATGCGCCGGTACGGGTCGGCGACGTGCTGAGCTTCGCGCTGCGGGGCCGGGTGCGGGTTCTCAGGGTGGAGGCGCTTCCCCTCCGCCGCGGGCCGGCGGCCGAGGCGCGGCGCGCCTATTCCGAGCTTCCCGAACGGCAATTGACGAGCGAAGGCGGCGGCGACTAGGGATTCTGCGGAGTCACGCATTGCCGCATGATCTGTCCGGAAAACCGGTACCCACTGTTCCGGATCATGCTTCGGGGAGAAGCCAATGACCTACGTCGTCACCGAAGCCTGCATCCGCTGCAAATATATGGATTGCGTCGAGGTCTGCCCGGTCGACTGCTTCTACGAAGGCGAGAACATGCTCGTCATCAACCCCAATGAATGCATCGACTGCGGCGTCTGCGAGCCGGAATGCCCGGCCGAGGCGATCCTTCCCGACACCGAGAGCGGGCTCGAGAAATGGCTCGAGGTCAACGCTTCCTTTTCGGCCGAATGGCCGAACATCACCCGCAAGAAGGACAGCCCCGCCGACGCCGACGAGCATAAGGGCGAGGACGGCAAGTTCGAGAAATATTTCACCGCCGACCCCGGCGAGGGCGACTGATTCTCGACCTTGCCCGCCATTCCGGCGAAGCGGAATGACGAAGCGAAATCCCGGTCATCCCCCGCCGAGAAACTTCCGCAACTCCTCCGCGAAGCGGCGGGGCTGCTCGACCATGATCATATGGCCGCTGCCGTCGACGCGGACGAGGCGCGCGGCCGGATCGCCCGCATAGGCGTCGCGATAGACGCCGTCGGCGGTGGCGGCGAGGCTCGGATCGGGAGAGGCGTAGAGCACGGTCAGCGGCGCGGCGATGCGCGGCAGCTCGGGCGTGAGGTCGGTGACGGCGAGCTCATGGGCGGCGCGGGCGACCACATCGGGATCGCTCCTGCTGTTCTCGACCTGGTCGTTGCCGAACATGCGCACGGCCGAATCGATCAGGCCGCGCCCGAACGGAGTCCCGCTGAGGTCGCGCAACGTGTCGGCGAGGCCGCGCAGGCTGCCGGGGCTTGCCCCCAGCAATTCGGCCGGCTGCGGCAGCATGTCGACGACCATCACCCGGCCGACCCGCTGCGGATGACGCGCCGCCACCATCAGAGCGAGGGTGCCGCCCATCGAATGGCCGACGATCGCCGGCCGGACGAGACGGTGCTCCCGGATGTAGCGGGCGATCTCCTCGGCGAGCGGCGCCACGATCTCGCCCCGCGCATTGCCGCGCGCGGGGGCGCCGGCAAAGCCCGAGACCTGGATCAAATGGTAGCGATAGCCGGGCAGCGCGGCGATGGCGGGACGCCAG
Source organism: Sphingomonadales bacterium (assembly GCA_034668705.1). GTDB lineage: Bacteria > Pseudomonadota > Alphaproteobacteria > Sphingomonadales > Sphingomonadaceae > Allosphingosinicella. The sequence goes on along the minus strand of JAXDOV010000066.1, from coordinate 11,326 downwards.
ACGTTCTTCGAGGCGGTGAGGCCGGGGATCAGGATCACGTCCGGTCCGGTGCCGATCACTTCGACGGTGAAACGCGCCGGCGCGAAGACCGGCGCGGCGGCGACCGGCGCAGCGGGCACCGCCGCCGCGCCGGGCGCCGCCAAAACGAGAAGAAGGAAAGCGGACCTCATCGCGGCGGCCTAACCCGCGCTGTTTGAACGAATCATGAGTCGCTTTTAGAGCATTGCGCGAAAAGGTGGGGACCGGCTTTTCGCAAAAAGCAATGCGGCAACAAAGACTTCTAGAGCAGCGGGCGGTTCAATCTAATCGCCCGCTGCTCTAGCGGCGAACAGGCCGAGCCGTTTGACCAGCGGCCCCATCGTCAGCCCCTGCACGAACACCGAGAAGGCGACCACGGCGAAGACGACGGCGACGATCTGGTCCCGCTCCGCCACATTGGCCGGCAGCGCCAGCGCCAGCGCCAGCGCGAGGGCGCCGCGCAGGCCGCCCCACCAGAGGACGTGCTGCCAGGCGGCCGCAAGGCGGAGCGACGAGCGGCCGAACAAGGCCGCGACCGGATAGATGGTGGCGGCGCGGCCGAGCAGGCTGAGCAGGATGGCCGCGCCCGCCGCCTCCACCACGGGCAGGATCGGCGTCCCCGCCATGGCGGCGCCGATCAGGATGAAGATGATCGAATTGGCGAGGAAGGCGGCATATTCCCAGAATGCGAGGATGTTCGGCCGGCTGCTGTCGGAGATCGAGCCCATCCAGCCGACATTGCCGACGATCAGGCCGGCGGTGAGCCCGGCCAGCACGCCCGACAGGTGGAAATGCTCGGCCAGCAGGAAGGAGCCGAAGGCGGCGAGGGTGGTGAGGGTGATCTCGACCAGCCGGTCCTCGGTGCGGCCGGCGATGAGCAGGAGCGGCAGCGCCACCAGGCCGCCGGCGGCCATGCCGCCGAAGGCGGTGACGAACAGCTTCGCGCCGATCGCCGGCAAGGTCGCCGCCGCGCCGCCGGCAATGGCGACGAGAATGACGAAGCCGACGGCGGCGACACCGTCGTTGAGCAGGCTTTCGGCCTCGACGAGGAGATGGAGGCGCGGCGGCACCGGCACGTCGCGGAACATGGCGATGACCGAGACCGGGTCGGTCGCCGCGACCAGGATTCCGAAAAAAGCCGCGCCGAGCCAGGACCAGCCGATCAGCCAGTGCATGCCCGCCGCGACCACCCCCGCGGCGAGCAGCACGCCGATCGTGACCAGCAGCAGCAGCAGCGGCAGCTCGCGGCGGAGGGGCGCCCAGGGAATCTGGATCGCCGCCTCGAAGATGAGCGGCGGCAGGAAGATGGTGAAGACCAGCTCCGGCGTCAGCGCCACCTGGAGGCCGAGCGGCAGCAAGGCCAGAGCGAGGCCCGCGGCGACCAGGCCGGCGCTGTAGGGGAGCTGCAGCCGCCGGGTGACGATCGCCACCAAAGAGGCGACGAACAGCAAAAGCCCGAGCAGCGGGAAATCGGCCGGATGCACGCCTCTCGTCCCTTCAGCGGGCCCGGCGAGGGCGGAAGACGGTTGTTTCACCCCCCATTTTGTCTAAATCCTTTTTATGCCCTCCGCGCACCTCTATCTGGTCGACGGCTCGAGCTACATCTTCCGGGCTTATCATCGCCTGCCGCCGCTGACCAACCGTCACGGGCTCAATGTCGGCGCGGTCTATGGCTATACGACGATGCTCTGGAAGCTGGCCGAAAGCCTCCACAAGTCGGACGGGCCGACCCATCTCGCCGTCATCTTCGACGCCGGCGCGAAGACCTTCCGCAACGATATGTACGGCGCGTACAAGGCGAACCGGCCGCCGCCGCCGCCGGACCTGGTGCCGCAATTCCCGCTGATCCGCGACGCGACCCGCGCCTTTTCCCTGCCCTGCATCGAGGAGGACGGGCTCGAGGCGGACGATATCATCGCCTGCTATTCGAAGGCCGCGCTCGACGCCGGCTGGAAGGTGACGATCGTCTCCTCCGACAAGGATCTGATGCAGCTGGTCGAGGACGGCAGGCTCGACCTCTACGACACCATGAACGAGCGGCGCATCGGCCGCGACTATGTGATCGAGAAGTTCGGCGTGCCGCCCGAGCAATTGGGCGAGGTGCTGGCGCTGATGGGCGACAGCGTCGACAACGTGCCGGGTGTCCCAGGCATCGGCCCGAAGACCGCGGCCCAGCTCATCCAGCAATATGGCGACGTCGAGAACGTGCTCGCCCATGCCGGGGAGATCGCCAAGCCGAAGCTGCGCCAGAATCTGATCGACCATGCCGACGATGCGCGGCTGTCGCGCGAATTGGTGCGGCTGGTCTGCGAATCGCCGCTGCCCGAGCCGCTCGAGTCGCTGGAGATGAAGGGCATCCCGCCCGAGCCGCTGCGCGAGTTCCTCGAAGAGCAGGGCTTCAAGTCGCTGCTCGCCCGCCTCGCCGGCAGCTCGCAGGTGCAGGCGCCGGGAGCGGCCGGAGCGGCGGCGCCGCAGCCGGTTCAGCGCGAGGTGCGGCCGGAGCCGAAGATCGACCGCTCGGCCTATGAGACGGTGACGTCATTGGAAGCGCTGGACGGCTGGATCGCGGAAGCGGTGACGAACGGCCTCGTCGCCGTCGACACCGAGACCGACGGCTTCGACTGCGTCACCGCCAAGCTGGTCGGCATCAGCCTCGCCTCCGAATGCGGCAAGGCCTGCTATGTCCCGCTCGAACATGGCGGCCACGATCTGCTCTCCGAGCGGCCCGACCAGATCCCCGCCGCGGCGGCGCTGGCGCGGCTGAAGCCGCTGCTCGAAGATCCGGCGATCCTCAAGATCGGCCATAATTTCAAGTTCGACTGGATCGTCTTCGATCGCCGCGGGATCTGCGTCGCGCCGGTCGACGATTCTTTGGTGATGAGCTTCAACCTCGACGCCGGCGGCCTCAACAGCCATGCGATGGACGATCTCGCCAGGAAGCATCTCGACCATGACTGCCTCACCTACAAGGAGGTGTGCGGGACCGGCCAGAAGCAGATCAAGTTCAACCAGGTGCCGCTCGACCGGGCAACCGAATATGCGGCCGAGGATGCCGACGTCACCCTGCGGCTGTGGACGCGCTTCCGGACGCGGCTGCCGCACGAACGGGTGACTCGGGTCTACGAGATGGTCGACCGGCCGCTGGTCCCCGTCGTCGCGCGGATGGAGCGGGAGGGGGTGAAGGTCGACCGCGAGGAGCTGACCAGGCTGAGCCGCGAATTCTCGGTGCAGATCATCGATCTGGAGGAGAGGATCTGCGGCGAAGCGGGCTGCAGCTTCACCATCGGCAGCCCGCAGCAATTGGGCGAGATCCTGTTCAACCAGATGGGCCTGAAGGGCGGGCGCAAGGGCAAGTCGGGCACCTGGTCGACCGACGTCAACGAGCTCGAGCGATTGTCGCGCGAGGGCGTGCCGATCGCCAGCCTGGTGCTCGAATGGCGCCAGCTGACCAAATTGCGCTCGACCTATACCGACGCCCTCCAGCAGCAGATCAACCGGGAGACGGGGCGGGTCCATACCAGCTATTCGCTGTCCGGCGCCCAGACCGGACGGCTATCCTCGACCGAGCCCAATCTGCAGAACATCCCGATCCGGACCGAGATCGGTCGCCGCATCCGCGACGCCTTCGTCGCCGAGCCCGGCTTCGTCATGCTCGCCGCCGATTACAGCCAGATCGAGCTGCGGCTCGCCGCGCATATGGCCGACGTGCCGCAGCTCCGGCAGGCCTTTGCCGAGGGCGCCGACATCCACAGCCTCACCGCCCAGGAGCTGTTCGGCGCGGTCGACCGCGACACCCGCGCCAGCGCCAAGACGATCAACTTCGCCATCCTCTACGGCATTTCCCGCTGGGGGCTGGCGGGACGGCTCGGAGTCACCGCCGAAGAGGCGCAGATGATCATCGACCGCTATTTCGAGCGCTTCCCCGGTATCCAGAATTATATCGCCGACACGCTCGGCAAGGTGCGCGAGACCGGCTTCACCACCACCCTGTTCGGCCGCAAGACGCATTTCCCTTCGATCCGCGCCAAGAATCAGGGCGAGCGGCAGGGGGCGGAGCGGGCGGCGATCAACGCGCCGATCCAGGGGACCAGCGCCGACATCATCAAGCGGGCGATGGTGCGCATGGGCCCGGCGCTGGAGGAGGAGGGCCTCGGCGCCGTCCGCATGCTGATGCAGGTCCATGACGAGCTGGTGTTCGAAGTGCCGGAGGGCGCGGTCGAAGCGGCCTCGGCGGTGATCCGGCGGGTGATGGAGACGGCCGCCGAGCCGGCGGTGACCTTGAGCGTGCCGCTCGGCGTCGACATCGGCACCGGCCCCAATTGGGGCGCCGCGCATTGAGCGAGTGCGCGAAGCAGGAAGGCGACGACATCGCCGCTTTGGCCAAGGGCGGCCGCACCAACTTCTTCGGCTTCCTGATCCGGCTGGCGGCGCGCCTCCCCTTCCTGTTCATCGCCGGCCGCTATTACGGCGCGCAGGCGCTTGGCGCCTTCGCTTATGCGGTGATCGTCATCGAGTTCGCGGCGCAGATCGCGACCCTCGGGCTGAAGCGCGGCCTCGCCCAGCAGCTCGCCACGTCCGACCAGCCGCATGTCTGCATCGTCCTCGACGCGATGGTCGCCGCCTTCATCGCCTCGGCGGCGGCGAGCGCGGCGCTGATCCTCTTCCCGCAGGCGATGTTCCCGCATGGCGGCATCCACGGCGCCGACTGGCTGCTGCCGCTGGTGATCTTCGCCATTGCCGGCGCCGACGTCGCGCTCGCGGCGCTCGCCTATCAGCACAATGTCGCGGCGACGGTGCGGGCACGGGCGGTCGTCGAGCCCTGGGTGATCAGCATCGCCGCCGGCCTCGGCCTGCTCTTCTTCCCGCTGGAGGATGGCGGCCGCTCGCGCGACGGGCTGATCGTCGCCTATGTCGTCTCGGTCGTCGCCGGCCTCGTCGCCTCGCTCTGGCCGCTCTACACGAGCTACGGCCGGCCGCTCGGCTGGAAGCCGCATCCGGCGCAATTGATGGCGGTCGCGCGGCGCAACGTCCCGCTCGCCGCCGCCGACGCGATCGAATGGGGCTCGCGCCGGCTCGACATCGCCATCCTCGGCCTGTTCGTGGCGCCTTATTATGTCGGCGTCTATTATGTCGCCCAGCAGGTCGCCTCGCTGCCGCAGAAGCTCAAGACCAGCTTCGACCCGATCCTCGGGCCGGTGATCACCCAGAAGCTGGCCGAGCGCGACCGCCAGGCGGTGGCGCGGCAGGTGCGGCAGGTCGGCTTCTGGATCATCGCCGCCCAGGCGGGGATCGCGCTGGCGCTCGGCATTCCGGGGGTGGCGGTGATGGGCCTGGTCGGCCCCAATTTCGTCGGCGGCACCGGAGCTTTGGCCTTCCTGCTCGCCGCCGAGATCGTCGCCGCGACCGCGGCCGTCTCGGAAGCGGCATTGGTCTATATCGCCCGCCATCGAAATCTGGTGATCTCGCTGCTGATGATCGGCTTCCAGGCCTTGCTGACGGTCGCGATCATCCTGGCGATGCGGGCGATGGGCTGGCCCCAGGCCTATCAGGCGGCCGGCGCGGCGATGTCGCTGATGCTGGCCTTGGGCCTCGCCTCGATCCTCAAGGCGCGCCTGCTCGGCCGCCTGCTCGGCGCGCCGGTCCAGGGCTGGCGCTGGCCCTTGATCTGGGCCGCGGCGGGCGCGACGGTGGTCGGCTTCCTGTTCACCCTGCTGCCGCACCGGCTCGAATGGCTGCAGCTCGCCGCCGGCATCCCGGCGATCCTCGTCACCTTCGGCGCGATCGTCTGGAAACGCGGCTTCACCCAGGAGGACCGCGCCCTGTTCCGGATCCGCAAAGGCGAGAAGCAGGAGCCGACCCTGCCGCCGCCGCTCGGCACCGACGCCGAAGCCGTGGTGGGACGGCGGCCGGGCGTCAGTGGCGGAAGTGGCGCATCCCGGTGAAGACCATCGCCAGCCCCGCCTGATCGGCGGCGGCGATCACCTCCTCGTCGCGGATCGAGCCGCCCGGCTGGATCACCGCGGTGGCGCCGGCCTCGACCGCGGTGAGCAGGCCGTCGGCGAAGGGGAAGAAAGCGTCCGACGCGACCGCCGAGCCGGTCGTCCGCGGCTGGTTCCAGCCGGCGCGCTCGGCGGCGTCCTTTGCCTTCCAGGCGGCGATACGGGCGGATTCGACCCGGTTCATCTGGCCGGCGCCGATGCCGGCGGTGGCGCCGTCCTTCGCATAGACGATGGCGTTCGACTTGACGTGCTTGGCGACGGTCCAGGCGAACAGGCAGTCGGACAGCTCCTGCTCGGTCGGATGGCGCTTCGTCACCACGTTCAGCGCGTCGCGGTCGATCCGGCCATTGTCGCGCGTCTGCACCAGATAGCCGCCGGCGATCGTCTTCAGCATCAGCCCCGGCCGGGCCGGATCGGGCAGGGCGCCGGTCAGCAGCAGGCGCAGATTCTTCTTGCGCGCGAAGATCGTCCGCGCCGCCTCGTCCGCGTCGGGGGCGATGACGACCTCGGTGAAGATCCGGGTCATCGCCTCGGCGGCGGCGGCGTCGATCGGGCGGTTGACGGCGATGATCCCGCCAAAGGCCGAGACGGTGTCGCAGGCGAGGGCGGCCTCATAGGCCTCGACGAGGCCGGCGCCGGTGGCGACGCCGCAGGGATTGGCGTGCTTGACGATGACGCAGGCCGGGCCGGCGTCGCGGAACTCGGCGGCGAGCTCGAGCGCGGCGTCGGCGTCGTTGTAATTATTGTAGCTGAGCTCCTTGCCCTGCACCTGCTCGGCCTGGGCGATGCCGCGGCCGTGCGGGCCGATCGGCAGATAGAGCGCCGCCTTCTGGTGCGGATTCTCGCCGTAGCGAAGCTCCTGTCCGCGCCTCATCGTCAGCGGCAGCACGTCCGGGAACAGCTTGCCCTGGTCGCCGAAGGAAAACCATTGCGAGATCATCGAATCATAAACCGCCGTCGCTGAAAAAGCCTTGGCGGCCAGATATTTGCGGAAGTCGAGCGACGTCGTGGCGTCATTCTCGTCGAGCGTGCGGATCAGCGCCTCGTAATCGGCGGGATCGGTGACGATCGCGACGTAAAGATGGTTCTTCGCCGCCGAGCGCACCATCGACGGGCCGCCGATATCGATATTCTCGATAACCTCGTCGCGGCCGGCGCCGCGGGCGACGGTCTCGGCGAAGGGGTAGAGGTTGACGATGACGAGATCGATCGCGCCGATGCCATGCTCCGCCATCGCCGCCGCATGGTCCGGATCGTCGCGGAGGGCGAGCAGGCCGCCATGGACCTTCGGGTGGAGCGTCTTGACCCGCCCGTCCATCATCTCCGGAAAGCCGGTGAGATCGGAGACGTCTTTTGCCTCGATCCCGGCCTCGCGGATCGCCTTGGCGGTGCCGCCGGTCGAAACCAGTTCGACGCCGTGGCGGGCGAGGGCCCGGGCAAGCTCGGCGAGGCCGGTCTTGTCGGAGACGGACAAGAGGGCGCGTTTTACCTTGACGGCGGTCATGCGGAACCCGGTTCGCTGGACGGTGAAACGCTCCATACAGGAAAGCGCGGAGCGGGAAAGCTACCCCGCCCCGTTTACGTCGAACGCGACGATCCGCCTCGATCGCGGATCGTAGACGGCGCGGAAGAAGCAGGAGCCGCCGTCCAGGACCGCGACCAGCTGAGTTTCCAGATTGCCGGCGAGCTCCCGCAGGGCGCCGCGACACACCCCGTTGATCAGGACGGCCCGCCGCGGCGACCGGCGAAAGCTGTCGGCATGGTTGCGCCGGCCACGGCCGACGCCCATGAACTGCAGCGCATAATCGTCGATCCGCGCCATGATCTCCGGCCTTCGGCTTTCGCTCCACGCCGCTTCGCCGGCGGCCTCGCGCGGTCGATGGGGGGTGTGGAGATAGGCGAGCAGAGCTGCCTTGGCAGCCGCCACGATGGCCGCATCCGGAACCCAGAAACCGGAATTGGCGGCCCTGAACTCCGCCGCCGGCCGGATGACGTAGCTGCCGGGCCCGGCGGGCGCCGCCCCGGAAAGCATCGCCACGCCGGCGAGCAAAGGCCGGAGGAGCATCTCCTCAGCCGGGCCGGCGGAAGGCCCAGGCGATGGCGGTGCCGTCGGGCGGGCTTTCGCCGGTGATGACGAGCTGCTGCGTCTCATGCGGCCGCGCCTCCCCGTCGATCCAGAGGCTGTCCTCGATCGACAGGCGGCCGCCGCGGCAGCGGAACTGCCAGACGGCCGAGCCGCGGACGCGCAGCAAAGCGCCCTGGCCGTCCGCCGTCGTCGCCACCTCGACCGCCGGCGCGAGATGGAAGCGGACGGCGAAAGGCACGTCCTGGCTCTTCCGCCGGCGCCCCTGGGAGATCAGATTGTCCTGGCCGCGCAGCTCGCGGCCGTCGGCGGAAAGGGTGAGCTGGCGCTGGTGCAGCATCGCGTAGCGGCGGACATAGCCGTCATGGCTCGCCTCGACCATGCCGACACCGCCGGTCTCGTCGCGGGCGAGCTCGACCTGCCCGACGCCCCTGCCGAGGCTGCCATCCTCGAGGATCGCGGTCGAATTGCGGTCGCCCAAAGTGAGGGTGGAATGAGCGGCGGTGGTGCGAAGCGCGCGGACCAGATCCGCCGGCAAGGCGTCGACGGCGCCGCCGACGCCGCCGCAATTGACCACCAGGCGGCTCGCGCCGTCGGACAGCTCGAAGGCCAGGGTCGAGGCGCAGCCGCCGGAGAAAGCCCGGCTCGGCGGCGGCGGCGCGGCGTCGACGACGAGGATCGTGCCCTTGGCCTCGAGCCGCTGGAAGCCCCAGCCGCGCGGCTGGCGCAGCGGCCGCGCCCGCACGCCCGAGCCCTCGACGGCGGCGTGGAGGCGCCGCTTCGAGCCCATATTGCCGCCCTGCCAGGCCGACAAGGCCTCGTCGCCCAAAGTGACGGCGAGCAGGGCGCCGACCGCCCCGGCGAGCGCCTCCGCGATCGGCTCCGGAACTTCGTCGCGCGAGGCGATATAGACGGCGCGCAGCTGGCTCAGCAGCTCGACCAGAGCGAGCTGCTCGAAGGGCGAGCGGCTGGCGAGGCCGCCATCGTCGTGGAGCGAGGCGGCGAGCGCGCGCATCAGCCCGGCCTCGCCGCGGCTGAGCCGGGCCGGCCCGCCCTGGACGACCAGGGCGGCGGCGATCACCCCCGTCCAGGCGGCGATGCGGGCGAAGCCGGGCGGCGCCCGGTCCGCCGCCTTGTCGAGATGGCGCGCGCCCCGCGCCAGCGTGTTGAGGACGAGCGAGCGATAGACCATGTCGCGGCTCGACAATATGTAGGGCGCATAGGCCGCCCAGAAGAGGATGCGGCGGCCCCACAGATCGGCGCGCCAGGCGGGCTCGCTCACCTCCTCGGCATGGGCCGCCAGCCATTTGTGCATGACCTTCTCGGCCAGCTTCGACGAACGCTCGCGGGTGGCGGCGGCGGCGACGTCGCGCAGCCATTCGAAGCTGTGGACATAATCGAGGAAGTCGCGCGGCAGGTCGCCGCTGCGGAAGTCCAGCGCGTCGATCGCATGGCTTTCGCCGCGATGGACCAGGCGGCCGTGGAGGATCGCCTCGCCCGCCGCCTTGTCGCCGGCGATCGGGTCCTTCGGCACGGCGAGCAGCTTGAGCGGGAAGCGGCCGCGCAGGCTGTGGAAGGGCGTCCGCCAGGAGAGGCGGTGGAGCCGCCAGGAGATCCGCTCGGCCAGCGACGCGCCGCCGCCCGGTCCGACCGTGATCAGCCTCTTGCCCGGCTCGATCTGGTCCTCGCCGATTCGAGGATCGATCTTCTCGAGCAGGCTCATCCGCGCAACCCGGCGATATTGGCCGCGTATCGAGCGGCGCCGCCGCGGAAGGTGGCGGTGCCGGCGACCAGCACGTCGGCCCCCGCCGCGATCGCCCGACGCGCCGTCTCGGCGTCGATGCCGCCGTCCACCTCGAGGTCGATTGCCTTGCCCGACGCGTCGATCCGCTTGCGGATCGCCTCGATCTTGCGGAGCTGGCCGGAGAGGAAGCTCTGGCCGCCAAAGCCCGGATTGACGCTCATGACGAGGACGAGGTCGAGGTCGTCGAGCACGTAATCGAGCATCTTGGCCGGGGTCGCCGGATTGAGCGAGACGCCGGCGCGCTTGCCGAGCGCCTTGATCCGCTGGATCGTGCGGTGGAGATGCGGCCCCGCCTCGGGATGGACGGTGAGGATGTCCGCCCCGGCCTCGGCGAAGGCGTCGAGGAAGGGATCGGCCGGCGAAATCATCAGATGGACGTCGAGCGGCTTCTTGGTGTGGGGGCGGAGCGCCTTCACCACCGCCGGGCCGATGGTGAGGTTGGGGACGAAATGGCCGTCCATGACGTCGACATGGATCCAGTCGGCGCCGGCCTCGTCGATCGCCCGCACCTCCTCGCCCAGACGCGCGAAATCGGCGGAGAGGATGGAGGGGGCGATGCGGACCGGCTGCTGCACGCGGCAATCGTTAACCCTGCGCGACTCGGCGGGCAAGGAAAGGGCGCACTTATCCCCCGCTTAATCGCCGGAAACGCGCGACGAAAAAGCCGTCGGCGCCGCCTTCGGCTTCGAAGACGCCCGGAAGCACCCGCACCCGGCCGCCGGACAGCGGGATTGCGGGGGGAAGCTCGCCGGGCTGGACCGGGTCCAGGGCGTAATCGGGGCGGGCGGCGAGGAACCAGTCGGCGACCTGCTCCCCTTCCTCCGGCTCCAGCGAGCAGACCGAATAGACGAGCGAGCCGCCCGGCTTCAGCCAGTCCGCGGCGCGGCCGAGCATCGCCTTCTGGCCCTCGGCCAAAGCCGCGACCGCCCGCGGCCGGACGCGATGCAGCACGTCGGGATGGCGGCGGAAGATGCCGGTGGCGGAGCAGGGCGCGTCGAGCAGGATCGCGTCCGCTTTCTCCGCCGGCGCCCAGTCGAGCAGGTCCGCCTTGACCAGCTCGGCCTGAAGGCCGGTGCGCGCCAGATTCTCGGAAAGTCGTGCCAGACGACTTTCCGAAGCGTCGACGGCGGTGACCTGGAAGCCGGCGGCGGCGAGCTGCATCGTCTTGCCGCCCGGCGCGGCGCAGAGATCGAGCACCGAGCGGCCCGCGCCCGCGTCGAGCAAACGGGCAGGGATCGAAGCGGCGAGGTCCTGCACCCACCATCGGCCGCCAGTCGATCCTTCGCCATAGCCGGTGAGGCCGGCGACGGCGGTGCGGGCGGGGAGGCGGAGATGGCCGGGCATCAGGCCGATCCCCTCCAGCTCCGGCGGCGCGTCCGGCGCAAAAGCGAGGTCGAGCGGGGGCGGCGCGGCCAGCAGCCG
>JAXDOV010000065.1:0-18042 GCA_034668705.1 Sphingomonadales bacterium | reverse complement strand
TGTCGGTGATGGCGATGCTCAACGGCACGCTGACCCTGCCGGGCATCGCCGGCTTCGTGCTCACGATCGGCACCGCGGTCGACGCCAACGTGCTGATCAACGAGCGCATCCGCGAGGAATTGCGGCGCGGCCGCAACGTCGTCATGGCCGTCGAGCTCGGCTATAAGGAAGCGAGCCGCACGATCTTCGAGGCCAACGCCACCCACGCCATTTCCGGCATCGTCATGCTGCTGCTCGGCTCCGGGCCGATCAAGGGCTTCGCGGTGGTGCTGCTGATCGGCATCGTCACCTCGGTGTTCACCGCGGTCACCTTCACCCGCATGCTGACGGCGGGCTATATCCGGCGCCGGCGGCCGGCCACGCTCCATATCTGATCGGCTCAGGATCCCTTGACCATGCGCCTCCTCAAGCTCGTTCCCGACAACACCAATATCGGCTTCGTGCGCCTGCGCGCCTGGGCGTTCGGCCTCACCGCCCTGCTGACCCTGATCGCCGTCTTCGCGACGGTGACGAGGAGCCTCAATCTCGGCGTCGACTTCGTCGGCGGCCTCAGCATCGAAGCGACATTCAAGCAGCCGCCGCCGCTCGGCGACCTGCGCGGCACCATTGACCAGCAGGGTGTCGGTGAGGCGGGCCTCTCTCCCTATGCCGACAATCCGAAAGTCGTGGCGATCCGCATGCCCGCGCCGAAGAGCAGCGATCCCGGTGCGAGCAACGCCATGGTCAACAAGGTCGAGGCCGCGGTGCAGGCGAAATATCCGGGCGTCACCTTCGGCAAGACCGATTCCGTTTCCGGCAAGGTCTCGGGCGAGCTGGTCCGCAACGGCATCCTCGCCGTCCTGGTCGCCGTCTTCGCGATCGCCATTTTCGGCTGGTTCCGCTTCGAATGGCAGTTCGGCCTCTCGACCTTCGTCGCCATCGGCCACGACGTGCTGATGACCCTCGGCTTCTTCGCGGTGACCCAGCTCGAATTCGATCTCACCATCGTCGCCGCGGTGCTGACCGTGGTCAGCTATTCGATCAACGACAAGATCGTCATCGACGACCGCATCCGCGAGAATATGCGCAAATACCGCCAGATGGACATGCGCGGCATCGTCGACCTCTCGGTCAACGAGACGCTGCCGCGCACGGTGATGACCTCCCTGACCGTGCTCCTCGCGCTCGGCTCGCTGCTCATCTTCGGCGGCCACGTGCTGCGCGGCTTCACCGCGGCGATGATCCTCGGCGTGATCGTCGGCACCTATTCTTCGATCTACGTCTCCTCCTCGCTGCTGATCACGCTCGGCCTCAAGCCGCAGCCGCTGGCCGCGCCGAAGGTCAAGGGCGTGGCGAGCGGCGCCGAACGGATCACCCGCGAGGGTTACTGATCCGGTGGCGAAGCTCGGCCAGGATCCGGCGCCGGCCGGCCCGGTCGTCACCGCTTTCGCCGCCGGCGGCGGCTTCTCCGTCCAAGGCGAGATCTACGAAGGGCTGTTCCTGACTCCGGAACGCGCCTTCGCCTGGAGCCCGCCCGCCGTCGCGGCGCTGACGGTCGAGGCGCTCGAGCCCGTCCTCGGCCTCGATCCCCCGCCCGAATTCGTCCTGCTCGGCACCGGCAGTTCCATTCTTTTCCCGCCGCGGGCGCTTACCCGCGCGCTCGACGAACGCGGCATCGGCCTGGAAGTGATGGACAGCCGCGCCGCCGCCCGCACCTGGGGCCTGCTGCGCGGCGAGGAGAGATGGATCGTCGCGGCTCTAATGCCGCTGGCTTGAGACCCGTTCGAGATGGGCGAAGAGCTCGGCGCCGTTGCGCTCCCAGCTGAACCGCCCGGCCGCTGCCCGCACTTTGTCCTGGGGCGGCGGCGAGGCGAGCAGCTCGCGCAGCGCCGCGGCGATGGCGGCGGCATCGCGGGCGACGATGCGGCCGGCTTCGGGCCGGTCCACCACTTCGTGCGCGGCGCCGGTCTCGGTGACGACGATCGGGGTGCCGCAGGCCAGCGCCTCGACCCACACATTGGCCAGCCCCTCGCGCTCGGCGGTGTGCAGCAGCACGTCGGCGGCGCCGAGCAAGGCCGGCAGCGCCTCGTGCGGCTGGACGCCGAGGAAGCGGACCCGCTCGCCCAGCCCCATGGTTTCGGTCAGCGCCTCGAGCGCGAGGCGGTCCGGCCCGTCGCCGACGAAGATCAGGCTCGCCTCGGGCAGCTGGGCGATCGCAGCGAGGGCGAGGCGCTGGCCCTTGACCGGGATCAGCGCGCCGGCGCTGACGACGAGCGGCCCCTTCATGCCCAGCGCCGCCTTGGCGGCGTCGCGGTCGCACGGCCGGAAGCGCTCGGCATCCACGCCGGTGCGATGGACGGCGACCTTCTCCCGATCGATGCCGAGCGCCGACATCCGCTCCCGTAAAGCTTCGCTGACCGCGAGCAGGCCATCGGCCGCCGCCGCCGCCGCCACGATCTGCGGACCCGCGGCGGACTGGCGCCCCCAATGGTCGATGTCGCTGCCCCGAGCCTTGATCGAGACGGGGACGCCGAGCGCCTTGGCGAAGCCCGCTGCCGCGACGCCGTCCGGCCAGAAGAATTCGGCGTCGATCACGTCGAACGGGAAGCGCTCGCGAATCTCGCGCAGGACGGGAAGGATCGCCTGCAGCCGCTTCGCCGCCGCGCCGCCGCCGACCACGGGGAAAGCCGGAAAGCGCGGCCGGTGGACGACGAGCCCCTTCCACTCTTCCCGCCGCTTCAGCCGTGCGCGTGGCCGATAATGGGGGTGGAGCGTGAGCGGCCAGGGTGGCAGTCCGACCGGCGCCACCACCTCCACCGCAATGTCGTCGCGCGCCGCCAGCGCCAACACCTGCCGCTCGACGAACACGCCGAAGGCCGGCCGGTTCGCGTCCGGGAAGAGGGTCGACAGGGTCAGCACGCGCAGCATCGCCCGGCTCCTATCGTACAAGCATTAAACCGCCGTTCATCGCGTCTGCCGACAAAGCCCTATCCGCTTGGCCTCCGTCCAACCCTTCGCTAAGAAGCCCTCCATGCCTCATTTCTCCCGTCCGATCGCCGCCGCCGTCACGCTCGCCATGCTGATGCCCCTCGCCGCCTGCGCCGGCCGGGGCAAGCATACCCGCGCCGACACCCAATATGTCGCCCGCGACGTCAACACGCTCTACAATCTCGCCAAGCATTCGATGGACCGGGGCAATTACGCCCAGGCGGCGATCGTCTTCGACGAGGTCGAGCGCCAGCATCCCTATTCGATCTGGGCTCGCCGCGCCCAGCTGATGAGCGCGTTCAGTTATTATGCGGCGAAGGACTATAACAAGGCGATCGATTCCTCGCGCCGCTTCCTGTCGATCCACCCGGGCAACAAGGACGCGCCTTACGCTTATTATCTGATCGCGCTCAGCTATTACGAGCAGATCAACGACGTCGAGCGCGACCAGCAGACCACCCGCCAGGCGCTCGACACGATGGGCGAGCTGGTCCGCCGCTATCCGGACACCCGCTATGCCGCCGACGCGCGGCTGAAGATCGACCTGGTCCGCGACCATCTCGCCGGCCACGAGATGGAGATCGGCCGCTTCTACCAGAATCGGGGCGACTGGCTCGCCTCGGTGGGCCGCTTCCGCGCCGTCATCGACGAATATCAGTCGACCAGCCACGTGCCCGAGGCGCTGATGCGCCTCACCGAATCCTATCTCGCGCTCGGCATTCCCGAGGAAGCGCGCAAGTCCGCCGCGGTGCTCGGCGCCAATTATCCGAACACCAAATGGTACGAGCGGGCTTACTCTTTGGTGCAGAAGCATCCGCCGCGCGCCGTCGCCCCCGCGCCGGCCGCCGCACCGCACGCTTGATCACGAGCATTGCGAAAGCAATGCGGCAACAAGGAATCCTAGAGCAATGGGCGATTCAGTCTAATCGCCCATTGCTCTAGGGTTTTCGCCGGTGGCAGAGTCCGGGCCATGCTGACCGGCCTCTCCATCCGCGACGTCGTGCTGATCGAGAGCCTCGACCTCGAATTCGGGCCCGGCCTCGGCGTCCTCACCGGCGAGACCGGCGCCGGCAAGTCGATCCTGCTCGACGCGCTCGGTTTGGCGCTCGGCACCCGCGCCGATAGCGGCCTCGTCCGCCACGGCCAGGCGCAGGCGGTGGTCAGCACCAGCTTCGACCTCCCCGCCGATCATCCCGGCCATGCCCTGCTCGTCGAGAACGGCCTCGACGGCGAAAAGGGCGAGCCGCTCGTCATCCGCCGGCTGGTCAGGGCCGATGGCGGCAGCCGCGCCTTCGTCAACGATCATTCGGTGTCGATCGCCCTGCTGCGCGAGCTCGGCGCGCTGCTCGTCGAGGTGCACGGCCAGCATGACGATCGCGGCCTGCTCAACCCGCGCGGACACCGCTTCCTGCTCGACGCCTTCGGCCGCATCGACACCGGCGAAGCCGAGGCGGCGCATCGCGCCAAAGCCGAGGCGGAAGCGGCGCTCGCCGCCGCCCGCGAGGCGCTCGATCTGGCCGCCCGCGACCGCGAATGGCTCGAACATGCCGTCGCCGAGCTGGCGAAGCTGGCGCCGGAGCAGGGCGAGGAAGAGGCGCTCGCGGCCCTGCGTGCGAACATGCAGAAGGGCGCCCGCCTCGCCGAGGATATCGCCGCAATCGGCGCGCTGCTCGACGGCTCCGAGGGCGGGCTCGCTCAGCTTCGCCAGGCGTTGCGGCGGCTGGAGCGGATCGGCGGCGAGGACGAGAGGCTGGCCGAGGCGCTGGCGGCGCTCGACCGCGCGCTGGTCGAAGCCTCGGATGCCGAAGCTTCGCTCGATGCCGCCGCCGAAGCGCTCACCTGCGATCCGGTGCGGCTCGAGGAAGCGGAGGCGCGGCTGTTCGAGATCAGGGCGCTCGCCCGCAAGCATCGCGTCGCCGCCGACGCGCTGCCGGCGCTCGCCGCCGAGCTGTCGGCCCGCCTCGCCGCGCTCCAGTCCGGCGCGCAGGGCCTGGTTGGGCTCGAGCGGGCGGTGCGGGAGGCGCGCGCCGGTTATGAGGAACAGGCGGAGCGGCTGACCGAAGCGCGCAAGGCGGCCGCCGACCGGCTCGACGCTGCGGTCGCCCGCGAGCTGGCGCCGCTCAAGCTCGACGCCGCCAAGTTCCGCACCGCCGTCGACGCCGTGCCCGAGCCGCAATGGAGCGGCCGCGGGCGGGACCGCGTCGAGTTCGAAGTGTCGACCAATCCGGGCGCGCCCTTCGCGCCGCTGACGCGCATCGCCAGCGGCGGCGAATTGTCGCGCTTCATCCTCGCGCTGAAGGTCGCTTTGGCCGAGCGCGGCGATGCCCGCACGATGATCTTCGACGAGATCGACCGCGGTGTCGGCGGCGCCGTCGCCAGCGCGATCGGCGAGCGCCTCCACCGCCTCGCCGGCACCGCCCAATTGCTCGTCGTCACCCACAGCCCCCAGGTCGCCGCCCGCGGCAACCGCCACCTCCTCATCGAGAAGAGCCATGACGGCCTCGTCACCCGCACCGGCGTCCACTTGCTCGACGAACCCCGCCGCCGCGAGGAGATTGCCCGCATGCTCTCCGGCGCGGAGGTGACCGACGAGGCTCGCGCGCAGGCGGTGCGGCTGCTGGAGGCAGCGTGAGCACTACTCCTCTCCCGCTTGCGGGAGAGGGTTGGGTGAGGGTCTTCTTCTTGTTATCGGGCTCTGCATGGGGGTCGTCCGCCGAACCATCAGCCCACACGCTGCGCCTCTCCGGCGCAACGCAACCGACGCCGAGAACGTGCTGTGGCGCGAACTGCGTGGCCGGCGGCTGGGCGGGCACAAATTCCGCAGGCAGTGGACAATCGCCCCGTACATCGTCGACTTCTGTTGCCTGGAGAATCAGTTGATCGTCGAGGCTGACGGGGGGCAGCATTCGCCCGAACGCGATCGTACGCGTGATCAATATCTCCGATCGAAGGGTTTCCGCATTCTCCGCTTTTGGAACAGCGACGTGCTGACGAACATGGACGGGGTTCTTGAGGTTATGCTCGAGGCACTTGGTGGCACGAGGAAGGAAGACCCTCATCCCAACCTTCTCCCGCGAGCGGGAGAAGGAGCATGACCGAAGCCGAAGCCGCGGCCGAGCTGGAACGGCTCGCGCGGGAAATTGCGCGGCACAACCGGCTCTATCACGGCGAGGACGCGCCGGAGATCTCCGACGCCGATTATGATGCGCTGATGCGCCGCAATGCCGCGCTGGAGGCGGACTTCCCGCATCTGGTCCGCGAGGACAGCCCGTCGCGGCAGGTCGGCGCGGCCCCCGAAGGGTCGCTCGCCAAGGTGGCGCATGCGCTGCCGATGCTCAGCCTCGACAATGCTTTCGCCGACGAGGAGGTGGGCGATTTCGTCGGCCGGGTGCGGCGCTTCCTGCGGCTCGGCGACGACGAGGAAGTGGCGCTCACCGCCGAGCCGAAGATCGACGGCCTGTCCTGCTCGCTGCGCTACGAGAAAGGCGTGCTGGTGCTTGCGGCGACCCGGGGCGACGGATCGGTGGGCGAGGATGTCACGCCCAATGCGCGGACCATTTCGGACATCCCCGGACGGCTGGCGGGAGACGCGCCGGACGTGTTCGAGATCCGCGGCGAAGTCTATATGTCGAAGGCCGATTTCGCCGCCCTCAACCGGCGCCAGGCGGAGGCCGGCGGCAAGATCTTCGCCAATCCGCGCAACGCCGCCGCCGGGTCGCTCCGCCAGAAGGATCCGGCGATCACCGCCGCTCGCCCCTTGCGTTTCTACGCCCATGGCTGGGGCGAGGCTTCGACGCTGCCGGCCGACACCCAGATCGGCGTGATGGCGGCGATCCAGGGCTGGGGCGTTCCCGTGTCCGAGGATCTGCAGCGGTTCACCGATCTGGCCGCGATGCTCGCTTTCTACCGCGGCATCGAGGCGAAAAGGGCGGAGCTGCCGTTCGACATCGATGGGGTGGTCTACAAGGTCGACCGGCTCGACTGGCAGCGGCGGCTGGGCCAGGTGGCGCGGGCGCCGCGCTGGGCGCTTGCCCATAAATTCCCGGCCGAACGGGCGGAGACGATCCTCGAAGCGATCGACATCCAGGTCGGGCGCACCGGCAAGCTCACGCCGGTCGCGCGGCTGACGCCGGTCAGCGTCGGCGGCGTCACCGTCACCAATGCCACCCTGCACAATGCCGACGAGATCGCGCGGCTCGGCGTCCGCATCGGCGACCGGGTGCTGATCCAGCGCGCCGGCGACGTCATCCCGCAGGTGCTCGAGAATCTGACGCCGGAGGTGGAGCGCCCGCCCTACCTCTTCCCCGATCGTTGCCCGCAATGCGGGTCGGAGGCGGTGCGCGAGGAAGGCGAGGTCGACATCAGATGCACCGGCGGGCTGATCTGCCCGGCGCAGCGGGTCGAAAGGCTGCGCCATTTCGTCAGCCGCCACGCGCTCGACATCGAAGGCCTCGGCATCGTCCATATCGAGAATTTCTTCCGCGACGGCCTGCTCCAGTCGCCCGCCGACATCTTCCGGCTGACCAAGGAGCAATTGCTGGCGCGCGAGCGCTGGGCGGAGGTGTCGGCGGCGAATTTGATCGCCGCGATCGACGCGAAGCGCCGTCCGCCGCTCGACCGCTTCCTGTTCGCGCTCGGCATCCGCCATGTCGGCGAGGTCACCGCCCGCGACCTCGCCCGCCGCTACCGCAGCTGGGAGAATCTCCAGGCGATGATCGAGGGCGCGCTCGGCGTCCGGCGGGAGATGAAGCCGGAGGAGGCCGAGGAGGAGCGCAGGTTCCTCCAGCGTCGCGACAAGGCGGTGGTGGCGGCGGTCGAGACTCCGAATATCGGCCCCGAGGTCGCCAACGCCCTGCTCGATTTCTTCGAGGAGCCGCATAATCGCGCGGTGCTCGACGATCTGTTCGCCGCCGGCGTGGCGCCGCAGGACGTCGTCTGGGAGACGAAGGCCTCGCCGGTGACCGGCAAGACGATCGTCTTCACCGGCAGCCTCGAAACCCTTTCGCGCGACGAGGCCAAGGCGCAGGCGGAGAGGCTCGGCGCCAAGGTGGCGGGCTCGGTCTCGGCCAAGACCGACCTGGTCGTCGCCGGCCCCGGCGCCGGCTCGAAGCTCAAGAAGGCGCAGGAGCTGGGCGTGGACGTGATCGACGAAGCCGCGTGGAACGCGCTGGTCGCCGGCGCCGCTTAAGCCCTTCCTCTTCAGAGGAGGGGTTGGGGTGGAGGAGTCGGGGGAGGCCACACAGGACTTCCGGGATTTGTCACAGTCCCCACCCCAAACCCATGGCGCGCTGGACCCGTCCCCCGGACGGTCCTCAGTCGCGCGCCATCCTGAAGGGGAGGGGCTTAATGCCTGCCGCTGCTCCTCCGCTTGCGCATCATCAGCGTCGGCCATTCCCCCCGGTCGATGCGGGCGGTGAGCATCAGCCCTTGGCGGCGATAGGCGGTGGCGACGCGGCCGGCCTGATGGTCGAGCAGCCCGGCGAGCAGCAGGCGCCCGCCCGGCGCCAGTGCCGCCGCCACGGACGGCGCCAGATCGACCAGCGGGCCGGCGAGGATATTGGCGATGATCAGGTCGTAGGGCGCGCGCGCCTTCAGCCTGATATGGTCCAGGCCGGCGGCGACTTCGAGCGCGACCTGCCCGCGCGCCCGGCCGAGCCGCACCTGATTGGCCGGCGCATTCTCGGCGGCGACCTCGATCGCCACCGGATCGACGTCGGAGGCGATCGCCCGCGCCGCCGGCCACAGCTTCAGCGCCGCGAAGGCAAGCAGGCCGGTGCCGGTGCCGAGGTCGAGGATGTTGGCGAAGCGGGCGCCGCCGTCCTTGAGCCGGCTGAGCGCGACCAGGCAGCCGCTGGTCGTCTCGTGCTGGCCGGTGCCGAAGGCGCGGCCGGCATCGATCTCCAGGCCGATCGCGTCGTCCGGCCGCTCGTCGCGATGGGCGGGGGTGTGGACGAAGAAGCGGCCGGCGCGGATCGGCTCCAGCCCCGCCTGGCTGAGCGTCACCCAGTCGCGATCCGCCACCTCCTCGACCGTCGGCGCGGCGCCGCCGGCGCTGGGGACCAGCGCGGCGAGCAGGGCCAGCATGTCGGCGCTCGGCGCCTCGGCGAAATAGGCGTCGAGCCGCCAATGGTCGGGCTGCGACGGATCGGCCTCGCTGGTCATCAGCACCGGCGGCACGTCGAGCCAGGCGAGCGGGCTGATATCCTCCTTCAGCGCCTCCGCCTCCTCCCGGGTGCAGGGGAGGGTGACCTTCCAGCTGCGGGTCACCGGATCCTCCCCGTTCCGGGGAGAATGTCAGCGGACAAAGCTGGCGCCGTTGACGTCGATCACCGCGCCGGTGGCCGAAGCCGGCGCCTGGGTCGCCAGCCAGCGCACCGTCTCCGCCACTTCGCCGGCGCCGGCGATGCGGCCGAGGGGGATGTCGGCGAGCACCTTCTGGCCGCCGCGCGACGCCATGTAATCGTCGACCATGTCGGACGCGGTGAAGCCCGGACAGACGGTGAAGGCGAGGATGTTCTCGCTCGCATAGCCGCGCGCGATCGACTTGGTCATGCCGACCATGCCCGCCTTGGACGCGGCATAATGCCAGTGCTGCGGGGAATCGCCGCGATAGGCGGCGCGGCTGGCGATGTTGACGATGCGGCCGCCCTCCCGCTCGCGGAAGTGGAGCACGGCGAGGCGGCAGAGCTCGGCCGAGGCGGTGAGGTTGATCCGCATCGTCCGCTCCCATTGCGTCACCCATTGTTCGTCGGGATCGTCGATCGGATTGTCTTCGAACACGCCGGCATTGTTGACCAGCACGTCGATCCGGCCGCCGAGCCGCGCCAGCGCCTCGCGCCAGAGCGATTCGGCCGCGCCGGGCTGCGACAGATCGGCGGCGATGCGGCCGTCGCCGCCGCTCGAGCTGTGGCCGACGACATTATGGCCCTGGAGCGCTTCGGTGATGGCCTTGCCGATGCCGCGGCTGGTGCCGGTGACGAGGATGTTGAATTGGGTCATGCGCGCCCGATAGTCGCGCCGGCCGGGGAGGGAAAGGGGTCCGGGCTCCGTGACCGGAGCTCAGACCTGACCGTCATGCCGGACTTGATCCGGTATCCATCTTTTTCTGCGGGCGGCGAAAATCAGGAAGATGGGCCCCGGATCAAGTCCGGGGTGACGGGTCGGGTTGCGCGTTTGAGACTACGCCGCGAAGGTGCTGACGAACGCGCCGGCGGCGGCCTTGAAGCGGGCCATCTGCTCGTCGACATGGCCGAAATTCCGGGTCAGCCCGTCGATCTCGCCGGCGACATTCTCGGTGTCCTGCCGGATCGCGGCGATGGTGGTGGACATGGAATCGGCGGCGAGGGCGGTCTCGTCGACCGCGGCGGTGATCATCGTCACCGTCTGCGCCTGGGTCTCCATCGCCTCGCGGATCCGGGTGGCGCTGGTCTGCACCTCCTCGACCGTGCGCTGGATCGAGCCGTTGGCGTCGACCGTCTGGCGGGTCGCCTGCTGGATGGCGGTGATCTTGGCGGTGATGTCGTCGGTCGCCCGCGCGGTCTGGCTGGCGAGCGTCTTCACCTCCTGGGCGACGACGGCGAAGCCGCGGCCGGCATCGCCCGCCCGCGCCGCCTCGATCGTCGCGTTGAGGGCGAGGAGGTTGGTCTGGCCGGCAATGTCGCGGATCAGGCCGAGGATCGATTCGATCGCCTCGACATGGGAGGAGAGCGCTCGGCTGACGTCGACCGCCTTGCCCGCCTGCTCGCTGGCGCGGGTGGCGACTCCGGCGGCGACCTCGACTTCGCTGCGGGCATCCTCGATCGCGCGGATCAGGCCGGCGGCGGTCTGCGCCGCCTCGCGCATCGCCAGCGCCGATTGCTCGGCGGCGGCGGCGACCTCGGAGGTCTTGCCGAGCATGCCGCGGGCGGCGGCCGAGGCTTCGGCGGCCTGGGCGCGGATCATCCGGCTGTCGGAGGCGGTGCGCTCGGCGGCATTGACGATCTCGTCCTGGAAATGGGTGGCGCTGGACGAGCGGCGGTTGCGCTCGGCTTCGGCGCGGACGAGGTCGAAATGGGCGGCGAACACCTCCGCTTCGAGCAGGGTGGCCTGGGTGAGGCATTTGGCGAGGCGGCCGAAACGCTCGGGTTCGGTGCCGAGCTTCTCGGCAAGGACCTTATGGCCCTCGGTCGCGGCGGCCGCGATCGACGAGATGAGGGTGGTCAGCGACACCTTTTCGGCGGTCGCCTCCTTGACGAAGCCCTCGACCATATCGGCCCATTTCTGGCCGGCGACGTCGGAATATTTGGCCGCCATGTAGGGCAGGATCTTGAGCACGAGCGCATCCATCTCGTCGGCCTCGGCCTTCTTGGCGACGTCGGGCGCGGCGAGGAAATGGATCCAGAAGCTCTTCGCGACCCGCACCGCCTCGTCGGCGAACAGGCCGGCGATCTCGCGGCAATCCTCGACGAGCCTGCCGTCGATATCGAACCGGCCGATCCTCATTTCCATCCGCACCTGGTTTGCCACGCTCGCCATCGGCCCCGTCCTCGCTGTACTCGGCTCCCGTCATCGCCCCCCATTGGTAAAGATCGCGTTAGCAAAGCGGCGGCGGCTCAAGCTTGCAACCTGACGCCCAGGTCCTAAAAGCGCGGCAACCAGAGGGAGCTTCACGCTTCATGCACCGCAATCCATCGCGCCCGCTTTCGCCGCATCTGTCCATCTGGCGATGGGGGCCGCACATGCTCGTCTCGATCCTCCATCGCGTCACCGGCGTCGGCCTCGCCACATTGGGCGCGCTCGCCCTGGTCTGGTGGCTGATGGCGGCGGCGAGCGGCCCCGAGGCCTATGCGACCTTCGTCCACTGGGCGACGAGCTGGATCGGCATCGTCATCGGCATCGGCCTCAGCTGGGCCTTCTTCCAGCACACGCTTTCGGGCCTCAGGCATTTCGTCATGGACATCGGCGCCGGCTTCGAGCTGTCGCGCAACAAATTATGGGCGAGCATGACCCTGGTCGGCTCGGTCCTGCTCACCATCCTCTTCTGGCTCTACATCCTGGGGGTGCGGGCATGACCATGGAAACGCCCCTCGCCCAGGTCCGCGGGCTCGGCCCCGCCCATGAAGGCGCGCATCACTGGTGGACCGAGCGGCTGACCTCGGTCGCCACCTTCGCCCTGTTCATCTGGTTCCTGGTCTCGATCCTGCGCCTGCCGGCGCTCGACCATCGCACCGTCACCGAATGGCTGCAGAACCCGCTCGCCGCCGTGCCGATGCTGCTGCTCATCGTCGCCACCTTCTGGCATTTGAAGCTCGGCCTGCAGGTGGTGATCGACGATTACGTGCACGAGGAAGGCGGGCGGTTCTTCTCGATCCTGCTGCTGAACTTCGCGACCGTGACCGGCGCCGCCTTCGCCTTGTTCGCGGTGCTGAAGATCGCTCTGGGGGGAGGCGCGCCCCATGCCTGACGCCTATCGGATCATCGACCACAGCTACGACGTCGTCGTCGTCGGCGCCGGCGGATCGGGACTCAGGGCAACGATGGGCGCGGCGGAGACCGGGCTGAAGACGGCCTGCATCACCAAGGTCTTCCCGACCCGCAGCCATACCGTCGCCGCCCAGGGCGGCATCGCCGCCAGCCTCGGCAATATGGGCCCGGACCATTGGACCTGGCACATGTACGACACGGTCAAGGGCTCGGACTGGCTCGGCGACCAGGACGCGATCGAATATCTCGTTCGCGAGGCGCCCGCCGCGGTCTACGAGCTCGAACATGCCGGGGTGCCGTTCAGCCGCACCGCCGAGGGCAGGATCTACCAGCGCGCCTTCGGCGGCATGATGCAGAATATGGGCGAGGGGCCGCCCGCCCAGCGCACCTGCGCCGCCGCGGACCGCACCGGCCATGCGATGCTGCACGCGCTCTACCAGCAGAGCCTGAAATACGACGCGGATTTCTACATCGAATATTTCGCCATCGACCTGATCATGGAGGATGGCGAGTGCCGGGGGGTCATCGCCCTCTGCCTGGAAGACGGCAGCGTCCACCGCTTCCGCGCCCAGGCGGTGGTGCTCGCCACCGGCGGCTATGGCCGCACCTATTTCTCGGCCACCTCCGCCCATACCTGCACCGGCGACGGCAATGCGATGGTGCTGCGCGCCGGCCTGCCGCTCCAGGACATGGAGTTCGTCCAGTTCCACCCGACCGGCATCTACGGCGCCGGCGTGCTGATCACCGAGGGCGCGCGCGGCGAGGGCGGCTATCTCACGAACAGCGAAGGCGAGCGCTTCATGGAGCGCTACGCCCCTTCCGCCAAGGACCTCGCCTCGCGCGACGTCGTCTCGCGCTCGATGGCGATGGAGATCCGCGAAGGGCGCGGCGTCGGCAAGGAGAAGGACCATATCTTCCTTCACCTCGACCATATCGATCCGAAGATCCTCGCCGAGCGCCTGCCGGGCATCACCGAGACCGGCAAGATCTTCGCCGGCGTCGACCTCACCCGCCAACCGCTGCCGGTGGTGCCGACCGTCCATTACAATATGGGCGGCATCCCGACCAACCATCATGGCGAGGTGGTGACGCTCAAGGACGGCAATCCCGACAGCATCGTCGCCGGCCTGTTCGCCGTCGGCGAGGCGGCCTGCGTCTCGGTGCACGGCGCCAACCGGCTCGGCTCGAACAGCCTGATCGACCTCGTCGTCTTCGGCCGCGCCGTCGGCCACCGCGTCGGCGAGACGCTGACCGCCAGCGCCGCGCAGCGGCCGCTGCCGAAAGGATCGGAAGAGCTCGCCATCGCCCGGCTCGACCATTTCCGCTACGCCAAGGGCGGCAGCCCGACCGCCGAGATCCGCCTCCAGATGCAGAAGACGATGCAGACCGATTGCGCCGTCTTCCGCACCGAGAAGACGCTCGACGACGGCAAGGGCCGGATCGACGAGGTCTATCGCCGGATGGACGACATCCGCGTCACCGACCGCAGCCTGATCTGGAACACCGATCTGGTCGAGACGCTCGAGCTCGACAATCTGATCGCCCAGGCGGTCGTCACCATGCATTCCGCCGCCAACCGCAAGGAAAGCCGCGGCGCCCATATGCACGAGGATTATCCCACCCGCGACGACGTCAACTGGATGAAGCACACCATCAGCTGGTTCGAGGGCTGGGGCGGCAAAAGCGGCGGCGTCCGGCTCGGCGACCGGCCGGTCCACGATTACACGCTCACCGACGACATCCAGTACATCAAGCCGAAGCCGCGGGTGTATTGAGCCGGGCCTGGGTCGCAATGGGCGTTCGCCGCTGCCACCGCTCCGCGCCGGGGTCCCGGCCGTGACCGCAACCAGGCCCGAAAAACATGCCTGATCTGCGCGCCTTCCTCGCCGGGGGCGGCGAGATGGCGCGGCTCATCCGCGAGACGGATTGGGCGGCGACGCCGCTCGGGCGGATCCGGTCCTGGCCGCAGCCGCTCCGCGCCTCCCTCTCGATCGCCCTGCGGTCGCCCAGCGCCGCCGGGGTGCTGTGGGGGCCGGACCTCCTCTTCCTCTACAACGACAGCTGGTCGGCCTATCTCGGCGACCGCCATCCCTGGGCGCTCGGCCAGCCGGTCAGGGAGGTGATGGCCGATATCTGGCCGGCGCTGGAGAGCCAGATCAGACGCGTCTGCGACGAGGCGGAGACGGTGAATGCGGTCGATATGCGGCTCGTCCGCAATTTGGGCGGCCGCGTTTTCGACAGCTACTGGACCTATTCGCTGCTGCCGATCGGCCTGGAGGACGGCACGATCGGCGGCGTCCTCGCCCAGGCGCGGGAGACCACCGAGGCGGTGGAGAAGGCGCGGCAGGATCATTTCCTGCTCGAGCTGACCGAGCGGCTGCGGCTTTGCGAGACGCCGGCGGCGCTGCTCGACGCCGCGCTGTCGCAGCTCGGCCGCCATCTCGGCGCGATCCGCACCGGCTATGGCGAGATCGACCCCGACGGCGCCCGCTTCCGCATCCTCGCCTGCTGGACCGACGGCAAGGCCGCCGACATTTCCGGCGATTATCCGGTCGGCCATTTTCATCGCGCCGCCAGCGATCCGATGCGCAGCGGCCGGACCATCGCCATCGAGGACGGCGAGGCGCCCGGCCTGCTCTCGGACGAGGCGCGGGCGAAATGGCGCTCGATCGACACCCGCGCCGCCATCGTCGTGCCTCAGATGGTGGCCGGGCGCTACGGCGCCGTCCTCTTCGCCCATGACCGCGCGCCCCGCTCGTGGACCGCCGCCGATGAAGCCCTGCTCGCCGCGGTCAACGACCGCCTCTGGCAATATCTCAGCCGGGCGCGGGCGGAGGCGGCGCTGCGGCGGAGCGAAGAACGCTATCGCCGCATCTTCGAGCAGTCGAACGACCTCATCTTCACCGCCGACCTCGACCAGATGATCACCGCCTGCAACCCGGCGACGGCGGAGGCGCTCGGCCTGCCGCGCGAGGCGCTGATCGGCCGCTCGATCCGCGATTTCGTGTCCGAAGAGGGGTTCGAGCAGACGACGCGAATGCTGCGGCGGAAGGTCGAGCATGGCGGCACCACCCGGCATGAGATCGAAGTCCATCGCATCGACGGCCAGCCGCTCTGCTGGGAGATCAACTCGGCGCTGACCATGGACGAATCGGGCCGGCCGATCGGCCTCCACGCCATCGCCCGCGACGTCACCGACCGGCGCAAGGCGGAGGAGCGGCAGCGCCTGCTGGTCAACGAGCTCAACCACCGGGTCAAGAACACGCTCGCTCTGGTCCAGGGGCTGGCACTGCAGAGCTTCCGCGACGGCCGTCCGGCCGAGGAAGCGCGCGCCGCCTTCCAGGAACGGCTCGCTGCCCTTGCAGCCGCCCACGATCTGCTCACCCGCGAGAGCTGGGAAGGCGCGACCCTGACGCAGCTCGTCGAGGGCGCGATCGGCCATCACAACGAAGCCGGGCGGCGGATCGACATGGCCGGGGCGGAGGTGACGCTCGGCCCGAAGGCGGCGGTGTCGCTGGTGATGGCGCTGCACGAGCTCGCCACCAACGCCGCCAAATACGGCGCTCTGTCGGTGCCCGGCGGCCGCGTGGCGCTGCGCTGGACGCTCGACGGCGGCGATCGCCTGCGCCTCGAATGGCGGGAGACGGACGGGCCGGAAGTGCGGCCGCCGGAGACGCGGGGCTTCGGCCTGAGGATGATCGAGCGGGCGCTGTCCGCCGATCTCGGCGCCGCCGTCCATATCGATTTCGAGCCGTCCGGCCTGGTCTGCCGGATCGAAGCGGCGCCGGCCGGGAGGGCGGCATGAGGCTCGACGGCATCCGCATCCTGCTGGTCGAGGACGAGGCGATCATCGCCATGACCGCCGAGGACATGGCCGCGGAGCTCGGCTGTCTGATCGTCGCCAGCGCCGCCACCCTGGACGAGGCGCTCGCCGCCGCCGCTCGCGGCGGGTTCGACGTCGCCCTGCTCGACATCAACCTCAACGGCGTCGACAGCCTGCCGGTCGCGGGCCGGCTCAAGGCGGAGGGCAGGCCGTTCGTCTTCACCACCGGCTACGGCGCTTCCGGCCGCGACCCGGCTTATCAGGACGCGCCGCTGGTGACGAAACCCTATCGTGTCGCCGATCTGAAAGCGGCGATCGCCGAGGCGCTCGGGCGGTAGGCCATTCGCAGATTTGCCAGCATCGTCATGCCGGACCCGATCCGGCATCCACCTTACTCTCCCGGCGACAGCGATCCGAAAGGTAGACCCCGGATCAAGTCCGGGGCGACGATACAAATCGATCGCTCGGCGTCTCAGCCGCCCGGCACCAGCTCGACCACGTCGATGGTCGATTCATAATGGGGATAGGGGAAGACCATGCGCCAGCGGCCTTCGCCCACCCGCTCGACGATCGCGGCGAGGTTGCGCGCCTCGTCGTGGCTGTAGCGCAAAGTGCCCCGCTCGTCGCCCAGCTGGAGCGTGCCGAGGAAGATCATGCGCCGGCTGTTCTCCGGGAAGATCCGTCCCACCGGCCGCTGCACGCCGTCGCGCTTGGCGAAGGCGAGCGAGCCGCTCCCCTGCGCCTCGATCCGGCAATGGAAGGCCGGATGGACGACATAATCGAGCGCGCCGCCGCCTTTCGAGCCGAGCTTGATCGTCCGGCAGCGATAGTCGCCCGCCGGCGGCGCCGGATCGGGCAGAGCGGCGTCGGGATCGAGCAGGCGCCCCTCCGCCGCGATCTCCCGCTCATGTTTGGGCCGGGCCTCGTCGAGCGCCTCCACCCAGGCCGTGCGCCAGTCCCGGAGGCGGCGGCGATCGTCCCGGGTCGCGATCGCCCGCCACTGGGTGACGCCCATCGCCGGGACGGCCGCCGCCGGTCCCATGCGGGGCACGGTGCAGCCGGCGAGGGCCGAAACCGCCGCGGCGAGCAGCAGGGCGTTCCTCCCGCTCATTGCGCGGTCCAGCCGCCGTCCATCGACAGATTGGCACCGGTGATCGAGCGCGCTTCGTCGCGGCAGAGGAAGAGCGCGAGCGAAGCGACCTCCTCGACGGTGACGAATTTCTTGGTCGGCTGGGCGGCGAGCAGCACGTCGTTCATCACCTGTTCCCGGCTGAGGCCCCGCGCCTTCATCGTGTCCGGGATCTGGTTCTCGACCAACGGCGTCCAGACATAGCCGGGGCTGATGCAATTGGCGGTCACGCCGGCTGTCGCCGCCTCCAGCGCCACCGTCTTGGTGAAGCCGGCAATGCCGTGCTTGGCGGCGACATAGGCCGATTTGTTGGGGCTGGCGACGAGGCTGTGGGCCGAGGCGGTGCTGATGATCCGGCCCCAGCCCTTGGCGCGCATGCCGGGCACGGCGAGCCGCGTGGTGTGAAAGGCCGCAGTCAGGTTGAGCGCAATGATCAGATTCCATTTGTCGACCGGGAATTCGTCGACCGGCGCGACATGCTGGGTGCCGGCATTGTTGACCAATATGTCGATTGGGCCGGCCTCGGCCATCATCGCCTCGATCGCCTCGGCCCTGGTCAGATCGGCATTGCTGTAGCCGGCGCCCAGCTCGGCCTGGAGCTTCTCGATCTCGGCGGGATCGCCGAAGCCGTTGAGGACGAGGCTGGCGCCCTCGCCGGCGA
>JAXDOV010000064.1:0-11331 GCA_034668705.1 Sphingomonadales bacterium | reverse complement strand
GGAAAGGGTGATCGAGCGGATGCAGGGATTGAGCCCCGGCACATCGCCGCCCCCGGTCAGGATGCCGATCCGCACCTTGCGCAGTCTCCTAGAGGGTCTTGCCGAAGTCGAGATGGACGCGCCGGGCATCCTTGGGCAGGTCGACCTCGGCGCTGTTGAAGGTCGCGCTCTGGCGCGGCTGCAGCTCCGAGACGGGCGGGGAGATCGCCCAGGTATAGACGTTGCGGCCGGCGGCATCCTGCAGCTCGGCGCGGATCTGGGGCACCGGCTGCACCTTGTCGGTGGGATTGACGATCTGGCCGGTGACGGTGAGCAATTCGTTGCCGCTGCCCAGCGCGCTGCGCTCGACCCGCTCGTTCTCAATCCGCAGCGGCGAACCCGAGGTGGCGCCGATCATGACGAAGCTGCCGCCGAAGCGCGGCATCCCGAACCAGGCGATCGCCGCCGTCGCCAGCAGCATCAGGGCGGCGGCGATCAGCGCGACCGTCGTCCACATCTTCGCCGGATTGCGCCGCGGCCGGAAGGGCGGCTCGTTGACGAAGGCGTCGTAATTCTCCGCCGGCGCCGAGCCGACCAGATCGGCCGCGGCGGTCCGGGCGGGTGCCATCCGCGGTGGTGGGGGCGGCGCCGCCGGAAGGGGCGGCGCAAGCGGCGACGCGACCGAAGCGGGCGCGGCCGGTCCGGCGAAAGGCGGGGGCTGGTGCCAGCTGTGCCGGCAGGAGGCGCAGCGCACCTGTCGCCCGGTCGGCCCGATGGCGCTGTCCGGCACCACGTATCTGGTCTTGCAGGCGGGACAGCTGAGGATCATCGGCGACAGGGTCCCCATATCTGGTGCTCGGACCCGAACCGAAGCACAGTTAGCCGCCGCCATGCAAGCAAATGCAGTCTTTTTGGGAGGTTGTCGCGACGCTACCGCCCATGCCATTGGGGTTGAGCGGGGCTGAAGGAGCGGAGGCGGGTGAGCGGGGCCGGTACGATCGTCCAGTTCGACAATGTCGGCCTGCGCTACGGCACCGGCGCGGAGACGCTGTCGGACCTCAGTTTCTCGCTGCGCAAGGGCGGCTTCTACTTCCTCACCGGCCCGTCGGGCGCCGGCAAGACGAGCCTGTTGCGATTGCTCTATCTGGCCCAGCGGCCGAGCCGCGGCCTGATCCGCCTGTTCGGCGAGGATATCGTCACCATGCCGCGCAAGCGCCTGCCCGGCTTCCGCCGCCGGATCGGCGTCGTCTTCCAGGATTTCCGCCTCGTCTCGCACCTCTCGGCCTATGACAATGTCGCCTTGCCGCTACGCGTCGCCGGGGTCGAGGAGCGCGACCTCGAAGGGCCGGTCAAGGAGATGCTTTCCTGGGTCGGCCTCGGCCATCGCGCCACCGCCCGGCCGGCGACCCTGTCGGGCGGCGAGCAGCAGCGCGTCGCCATCGCCCGGGCGGTGATCGCCCGGCCCGACATCCTCGTCGCCGACGAGCCGACCGGCAATGTCGATCCGGAAATGGCCAAGCGCCTGCTCCATCTGTTCGATTCCCTGAACAGCCTCGGCACCACCGTCGTCGTCGCCACCCACGATCTCCACCTCATCTCCAGCATCGGCCGCGCCGACATGCTGCGGCTCGACCGCGGCGAGCTGCTCGATCCGACCGGCGCGTTGCGCAACCCGCCGCGGCGGGCCGATTCATGAAGGCCGGCATGCGCAGGTTCGGCGCCGCCGACCGGCGGCTGCTGCCCGAGGGGCGGCTGGCCGGACCGATGCCCTGGGTGATCGCGATCATGATGTTCCTGACCGTGCTCGCCGCCGCCGCGGGGCTCGGCCTCGGCAGCGCCGCCGCCAGCCTCAACGCCGCCGTCGGCGACCGCGTCACCGTCCAGATCATGGCCGCCAATCCCGATCTGCGCGAGGCGGACGCCGGCCGCGCCGCCGGCCTGCTGCAGCGCCTGCCCGGGGTGAAGAAGGTCCGCCGTCTCACCCCCGGCGAGATCAACCGGCTGCTCGAGCCCTGGCTCGGCGCCGGCGGCAGCGAGGCCGATCTGCCGATCCCGGCGATGATCGACGCCGATCTCGGCCCCGGCGGCGCCGCCCGGCTCGACGAGGTCAGGCAGGCGCTCGCCCGCGCCGTGCCGTCGGCGCGGCTCGACCGCAACGGCGACTGGCTGGGGCCGCTGGGCCAGCTGATCTCGTCGCTCGAATGGCTCGCCGCCGCGCTCGTGCTGATGATGATCGTCGCCACCTCCGCCACCGTCGTGCTCGCCGCCCGCGCCGCGCTCGACATGCATCGCGGCACGATCGAGGTGCTGCACCTGATGGGCTCCACCGACCTCCAGGTGGCGCGGCTGTTCCAGCGCCGGATCGCGCTCGACGCCTTGTTCGGCGGCGGCATCGGCCTCGCCGCCGCCGCCTTGGTGCTGGTGCTGATCGGCACCCGCGTCTCCGCTCTGGGCTCCGACCTGATCGGCTCGGCCCGGCTGCCGATCGGCGCCTGGCTGCTGCTCGTCGCCTTGCCGATTCTGGGCGTCCTGCTGGCGATGCTGGTGGCGCGCGCCACCATTCTTCGTGCATTGGGGCGGATGTTGTGATCAGCCGCACCCTCTCCGCCTTCGCGCTCCTCTATCTGCTCGGCTATGCCCTGTTCGCGGTGCTGCTGCCGCGGCCGGCCGACGACCGGCCGACCGACGCCATCGTCGTCCTCACCGGCGGCGCCAACCGGATGGAGCGCGGGCTCGATCTGCTCCGCCGCCAGCGCGCCAGGCGGATGCTGGTCTCCGGCGTCGACCGCACCGTCCGCCCCGCCGACCTCGCCGGCCGCTATCCGGGCAGCGCGCCGCTCTTCGCCTGCTGCGTCGATCTCGGCCGGGAATCGGTCGACACCCGCTCCAATGCCGAGGAGGTGGCGCGCTGGCTGAAGCGGCGGCATCTGACCAGCGTCCGCCTCGTCACCACCGATTGGCACATGCCCCGCGCCCGCTTCGAGCTGTCGCGCCAGCTCGGCGATTCGGCGCCCGTGCTCGGCGACGCGATCGAGAGCAATCCGAGCTTCCGGCAATTGTTCATGGAATATAACAAATATCTGCTGCGCCGGGCGGCCGTGCTCGTCGGGATCTGAGGCGGCGCATGGCGGCGCTGCGATCGTTGCTGTTCACCCTGGCCTTTTACGGCGGCACCGTATTCTTCGTCGCTTTGGGGCTGCCGACCCTGCCGTTCGGGCGGCGCGGCGTGCGCGCCGTCGCCAATGCCTGGGCCCGCTTCCACGGCGCCTGCGCCCGCTCCATCCTCGGCATCGGCACCCGGATCGAGGGCAAGGTGCCGGAAGGGGGCGTGCTGATCGCCGCCAAGCATGAATCGATGTGGGAGACGCTGGAATTGACGGCGCGGCTCCGCAATCCGGCGGTGGTGATGAAGCAGGAGCTCGCCCGCATCCCGTTCTGGGGCTGGCTCGCCCGAAGCTACGGGATGATCCCGGTCGACCGGGCGGGCGGCGCGGCGTCGCTCCGCCACATGCTCAAGGCGGCGGCCGAGGCGGTCGCGGAAGGCCGGCCGGTCGTCATCTTCCCCGAAGGCACGAGGGTGCCCCATGGCGAGGCGCCGCCGCTGCAGCCGGGCTTTGCCGGTCTCTACCGCGCGCTCGGCCTGCCGATCGTCCCGCTCGCGCTCGACAGCGGCCGGGTCTGGGGCCGCACCCTGCTCGGCAAGAGGCCCGGCACCGTCACCCTCCGCTTCGGCGATCCGATCCCGCCCGGCCTCCCCCGCCGCGAAGCCGAGGCGCGCGTCCACGCCGCGATCAACGCGCTCAACCGCTGAAGCCGGGCAACAGAATCCGTTGTTCCCCGGCGAAAGCCGGGGCCCAGCCTTCCTGTCCGGACCCCGTCCTCCGCCGCGGAACGGTGCGTTGTCCGGAACCGGGCCTATCCCGCCAGCCAATCGACCCGATTGCCGTGCGGGTCGCAATAAGCGAGCAGCCTTTCCTCGCCGTCCGGCCAGAGGCGGAGGCGGAGCGTGAAGCGGTCCTCGTCGGGCTCGGTCTCGTAGCGCAGCCAGGCGAGCGGCGTCGCCGCGGTCGCCGCCTGCCCGGCCTCCGCCGTCAGCGCCGCGATCCGGG
The DNA here is from genome assembly GCA_034668705.1 of Sphingomonadales bacterium. Taxonomy (GTDB): domain Bacteria; phylum Pseudomonadota; class Alphaproteobacteria; order Sphingomonadales; family Sphingomonadaceae; genus Allosphingosinicella. Next base: position 7,243 of record JAXDOV010000064.1, on the reverse strand, counting down.
CCTGGGTCGCCGCCGGAAAATAGTGGAAGGCGACCGAATGGAGCACGACCCGGGTGACGCCCGCGGCGGGCGGCGCCGCCAGCCTCGCTTCCAGCCACTCGGCGGCGTCGCCGCGATCGACGGGCGGGAGCTCGGCGGCGGCGAGGGCGAGCGCCGTCTCCAGCCGGGCGCGCCGCGCCGCCTGGTCGGGCCAGACATAAGCCAGCAGCCGTTCGCGGTCGCGGCGCGGGTCGAGCGGGTTGAGGTCGACGCCGCACCGCCCGGCGATCGCCACCGCGCGGTCCGGCGGCGGCGGGCCCGTCCAATCCGGCTTCAGGCGGAGCGGCGAGGCCGGATCGCCGGCATGGAGCCCGCCGAGGTCGTAGCCGTAATCGTCGAGGAGCAGGTTGAGGCCGGCGCTGGCACCGAGCTCGAGCAATTCGACCGGCTGCGGGAAACGCTCGGCGATGACGAGCAGGCCGCTCATCAGCAAGGCGGCGCGGCCGACCTCGTTGGTCTGGGGCGCGCTGTCGAGCCAGGGAAGCAAAGCCGGGTCGGCCAGCACCGGCCGCAGCGCCGCCCACAGGCTCTCCGCCTCCGGCATCTCGCGAGGCGGGTAGAATTTGGCCAAAGCGGGCGCATCGCCGCGGCGGACGAGGGCATGGAGGCCGCCGCACAGCCGCAGGGACAGGGCGTCGCCGAACGAATCGGCATTGCCCGGCCAGCCGAGCACCCGCCGGCCCGTTTCCGTCGAACGGTCGATCCGCTCGCCGAGCAGGCGGCAGAGCAAAGCCGTGAACGGCGCGCCGATCCTGTCGCACCAATCCGCCTGGGTCAGAAAGGCCGCGCGGACCCGCTCTTCGGCCTCAGTCACGCAGGCGCGCGCCGGCCTTGGCGGCGGCGGCGAGGATCCGGTCCGAGATCGCCTTCAGATCCTCGTCGGTGAAGCTCTTCTCGCCGGGCTGGAGCGTCACTTCGACCGCGAGCGACTTCTGCCCCGCCGGTACGCCCTCGCCGGTGAAGACGTCGAACAGGCGGACCGCCGCGATCGCCTGCCGATCGGCGCCGCGGACGGCGCGGAGCAGGGCGTCGGCGGGCGAGTCGGCGGCGACGAGGAAGGCGAAGTCGCGGGTCACCGCCTGCAGCGCCGGCGGCCGATAGGCATCGCGCATATGGCCGGAGGCGCGCTTCCGCGGGATCGCGTCGAGGAAGATCTCGGCCGCGACCGCCGGGCCGTCGAGATCGAAGGCCTTCAGGATCGCGGGATGCAGCTCGCCATATTCGGCCAGCACGGTCTTCGGTCCGAGGCAGAGGCGGCCGGAGCGGCCGGGATGATAGACCGGCGAGGCGCCGCCCAGACTCTGCAGGTTCTCCACCGGCGCCCCCGCCGCGGCGAGGATGGCGAGCGCTTCCGCCTTGGCGTCATAGGCGTCGAAACCCTGCGCCTTGCCGCCGCGCCAGTCGCGGGGCTTGCGGTCGCCGGCGAGGACGAGGCCGAGGGTCGGCCGCTCGCCCTCGGCGAGATAGCGCCGGCCGACCTCGAACAGGCGGATGCTGTCGGCGCCGCGGGCGCGGTTGCGGCGGGCGGCGGCGAGCAGGCCGGGGAGGAGCGACGGCCGCATCGCCTTCATCTCCTCGCTGATCGGGTTTTCGAGCACCCACGGGCTGCCGCCGAACGGCGCCGCCTCGGCCTCGGCGATGAAGCTCCAGGTCACCGCTTCGTTCAAGCCGCGCGCGGCGGCGGTGCGGCGCACCTTGCGCTCGACGCGCTGCTCCGCGGTCGCCGTCGGTCGCGCCACGCCGGGCGCGCGGGGGAGCGGCGCCGCCTCGACCTTGTCGTAGCCGTGGATGCGGACGACCTCCTCGACGATGTCGGCCGAACCGTCGACGTCGCGCCGCCAGGACGGGACCGCGATCCGCCAGGCCTCGCCTTCGTCGACGCCGAAGCCGAGGCGCTCGAGAATGTCGCGCTGGCGCGGCGCGGGGATGTCGACGCCGCCAAGCTCGCGGGCGCGGGCGGGGCGGTAGTCGATCCTGTTGTCCGGAACCGGCGGCGCGCCCGCCCGGACGATCGCCGAGGCTTCGCCACCGGCGAGGTCGATCGCCATCCGCGTCGCCAGCGCGAGGCCGGCGTCGAGGAAAGCGGGATCGACGCCGCGCTCGAAGCGGGTGCGGGCGTCGGAGGCGAGGCCGAGCTTCTGCCCGGTCAGCGCGATCCGCTCCGGATCGAAATAGGCGCATTCGATGAGGATGTCGGTGGTCGTCTCGGTGACGCCGGACTCCTCGCCGCCCATGATGCCGCCGATATCGTGGACATGGGCGTCGTCGGCGATCACCGTCATGCTCGGGTCGAGCCGGTAGGCGCGGCCGTTGAGCGCCGCCATCTCCTCGCCGTCGCGGGCGCGCCGGGCGACGAGCGCGCCCTGCAGCTTGGCCAGATCGTAGACGTGGAGCGGCCGGCCATAGCCCAGCATGATGTAATTGGTCATGTCGACCAGGGCGCTGATCGGCCGCTGGCCGATCGCCTTCAGCCTTTGCTGCAGCCAGGCCGGCGAGGGGCCGTTGCGCACGCCCCGGATCGCCCGGCCGTAGAAAGCGGGGCAGCCCTCCGGATCCTCGATGCGGATTTCGATCGGGCAGGGGAAGCCGCCCTCGACCTCCCCGACGTCGATCGGCTTCAGCCTGCCGAGGCCGGCGGCGGCGAGGTCGCGGGCGATGCCGTGGACGCCCATGCAATCCTGGCGGTTGGGGGTGACGGCGACGTCGATCACCGGATCGTCGAGCCCCGCCCAGGCGGCATAGGAGGCGCCGACCGGCGCTTCGGCGGGCAGCTCGATGACGCCTGCATGCTCGTCGCCGAGCTCGAGCTCGCGGATCGAGCACATCATGCCGCGGCTCTCGACGCCGCGGATCGACGCGATCTTGAGCGTGATGTCGCTCCCCGGCACATAGGCGCCGGGCGCGCCGAACACGCCGAGCATCCCTTCGCGCGCATTGGGCGCGCCGCAGACCACCTGGATCGCCTCGCCGGTGCCGGCATCGACGGTGAGCACCTGCAGCTTGTCCGCCTGCGGATGCGGCGCGGCGGTCAGCACCTTTGCGATCGTGAACGGGGCGAGCTTCTCGGCCGGATTCTCGATGCCCTCGACCTCGAGGCCGATGCGGGTGAGCGTGTCGGCGATCTCGCCGACGGAGGCGTCGGTGTCGAGATGCTCCTTCAGCCAGGAGAGGGTGAACTTCATAGGTTGATCGTTCCCCGGCGAAATGACGGGGCCGCGCTGTCCCCCAGACAACGCTTTTGTGGCCCCGTCATCGGGCCCAGCTGCACCGGCCTGAGATTCTGGACCCCGGCCTCCGCCGGGGAACGACTTGCGCGAACGCTCATGCCCCCACGCCTCCGCTGAGCGTCGGCACGTCGAGGGCGGAGAAGCCGTAATGCTTCAGCCAGCGCAGATCGCCATCGAAGAAGGCGCGCAGATCGTCCATGCCGTATTTGAGCATGGCGAGCCGGTCGATGCCGCAGCCGAAGGCGAAGCCCTGCCATTCCTCCGGATCGAGCCCGCAGGCGGCGATGACGCGCGGATGGACCATGCCGGAGCCGAGCAGCTCCATCCAGCCCTCGCTGCCCCCGAGCACCCGGCGGCCGTCGACCATGGTGTAGCCGACGTCGACCTCGGCCGACGGCTCGGTGAAGGGGAAATAGCTCGGCCGCAGCCGCAGCACGATGTCGTCGCGCTCGAAGAACGCCTTGAGGAAGGTCTCCAGCGTCCATTTCAGATGGCCGAGATGGATGCCGCGGTCGAGCACCAGCCCCTCGACCTGATGGAACATCGGCGTGTGGGTGGCGTCGCTGTCGGAGCGGTAGGTGCGGCCCGGCGCGATGATGTAGATGGGCGGCTGCTGCGCCTGCATCGTCCGGATCTGCACCGGCGAGGTGTGGGTCCTCAGCAGCATCCGCGCCGCATTTTCAGCGAAGCCCGGGTCGAGCGCCGCGTCGTTCCGCGGGAAATAGAAGGTGTCGTGCATCGCCCGGGCCGGATGGCTTTCGGGGATGTTGAGCGCGGTGAAGTTGCGCCAGTCGTCCTCGATCTCGGGACCGGTTGCGACCGAGAAGCCGAGATCGGCGAAGATCTCGGCCAATTCGTCCATCACCTGGCTGACCGGATGGACGCTGCCCTGCGCTCCCGTCTCGACCGGCAGGCTCATGTCGAGACCCTCGGTGGCGAGCCTGAGCTCCAGCGCCGCCCCTTCCAGCGCCGCCTTGCGCGCCGCGATCGCCTCGGTCACCTGCTCGCGCAAGGCGTGGATGCGCGGGCCTTCGACCTGGCGCTGCTCCGGCGTCATGCCGCCAAGCGTCTTCAGCAGGAGGGTGATCGAGCCCTGCTTGCCGAGCATCGCCACCCGCTCCGCCTCCAGCGCCTGGAGGTCGGGCGCGGCTTCGATCCGCTCCAGGAGGCCTTCCGCCGCTTTTGCATTCGTCTCGCTTGCCATGGCGGGCGCCGTAACCGACTTTAGGGTCCGTACTCAATTCCCGCGGCGGGAATTGAATACGGACTCGTGGGAAGGCGTTGAGGCCTCGTGAGGAGGAAGGCGATGGCAGGACCGTTCGAGTGGCCGGAGCTGAGCGACGCCGATCGGCCGACCATCGTCGCGCTCCACCTCTACAGCCAGATCGCCGGCAAGGCGGCGGTGGCGCTGCTGCCGTGGCGCAACCATGGCTGGCACGTCACCCTGCACCTGAACCCGCGCGGCTTCCGGACCGAGCCGCTCTACGGGGCGGGCGGGCCGTTCGAGCTCGGCTTCGACCTCGTCGACGGCGCCTTCCTCTTCGCCGACGCGGCGGGCGAGCGCCGGCTGAAGCTGCGGCCGATGTCGGTGGCCGACTTCCACCGCGAGGCCTTGGCCCTGCTCGCCGAGGCGGGGCACGAGGTCCGCATCCACCGGGCGCCCAACGAAATCGATCCCGCCATTCCGTTCGAGAAGGATGTCGAACCCCGCGCCTGGGACCCGGACGGCGCCCGCCGGCTGCTCGGCGCCCTGCTCCAGGCGGATCGCATGCTTCGCCTGTTCCGCTCGAGCTTCCTCGGCAAGGTGAGTCCGGTCCATTTCTTCTGGGGCAGCTTCGATCTCGCCGTCACCCGCTTCTCCGGCCGGCCGGCGCCGCGCCACCCCGGCGGTATCCCCAACCTCCCCGATGACGTCACCCGCGAGGCCTATAGCCACGAAGTCTCCAGCGCCGGCTTCTGGCCCGGCGGCGCCGGCGGGCCGGGCGGGCCGTTCTTCTATTCCTACGCCTATCCCGTGCCGGAAAGCTTCGGCAAAGCGAGGGGCGAACCGGAAGCGGCGCGATTCGACGAGGCGTTGGGCGAGTTCATCCTCGATTATCAAGCGGTGCGCTCGGCCCCCGATCCGGACGCGGCGTTGCTCGCCTTCCTGGAAACCACCTACGCCGCCGCCGCCGATCTCGCGCATTGGGATCGCGCGGCGCTGGAATGCGAGTTGGGCAGGCCGCGGGTGCCGCGGTCGGTCTGAATCGGTGCCTGTTCCCCGGCGAAAGCCGGGGTCCAGTAGGGCAGTTGAAGCTGGGCCCCGGCCTTCGCCGGGGAACCGCTACGGCGAGATCACCCGTTCGATACAAATGAAAAGGCGCGGAAGGATTCCCTCCGCGCCTTCTCTATCTCAGCCGATGAGGCAGGTCAGGCCGTAGCCTGCGCCCCCGCCGGGAGCGCCGCGCGTGCCTGGGCGACGATGCCGCTGAACGCGGCGCCCTCGTGCATGGCGATGTCGGCCAGGACCTTGCGGTCGAGGTCGACGCCGGCCAGCCTCAGGCCGTGCATGAACTGGCCGTAGGTGAGGCCTTCGGCGCGCACCGCGGCGTTGATCCGCTGGATCCAGAGCGCGCGGAAGCTGCGCTTCTTCACCTTGCGGTCGCGATAGGCATATTGGCCGGCCTTCTCGACGGCCTGCTTGGCGATGCGGATCGTGTTCTTGCGGCGGCCGTAATAGCCTTTCGCCTGCTCCAGGATCCTCTTGTGGCGGGCCTTGGTGGTGGTCCCGCGCTTGACGCGTGCCATGTCCGGGTCCTCCTATTTCAGGCCGTAGGGCGCCCAGGCCTTCACCCGCGCCGTGTCGGCGTCGGCGAGGACCTCGGTACCGCGATTCTGGCGGATATATTTGGCATTGTGGCTCATCAGGCGGTGGCGCTTGCCGGCCACCCCGTGCTTGAGCTTGCCGGTAGCGGTGAGCTTGAAGCGTTTCTTGACGCCGCTCTTCGTCTTCAGCTTGGGCATTTTGTCTCCTTGCGCGCAGGTGCGCGACGTTTTGGAACAGCCACGGCAGCCCTGTTGGCCGGGCCGTTCGATTCTTCCGAAGGTGGAAGGAAGCGGCGCCTATAGTCGCAGGGCGGCGCGAAGGCAAGATTGCTAAGTCCTCCCTGCGCCGAAGGCGTGGGGAGGGGGACCGGGTGAAACCCGGTGGAGGGGCAGAGGCGCCGCGCACAGCCCCTCCACCACCTTGCAGGTGGTCCCCCTCCCCCTGAGCTTCGCTCACAGGGAGGACTAGAAGTGCGCTTCCTCCTCGCCCTTCTTCCGCCTATGGACGACTTATTCCCCGGGGGGCCGCTGCTGCGGCTGAGAGTCGGCGAGGACGCCGAGACCCGTCGAACCTGATCCGGCTGACACCGGCGTAGGGAGGGCGAAGCACCAGCCTCTCTCCGCCCGCATATGGAGAGACGAAATGGCCGCCGATATTCCCGCCCGCATCGAGCTCAAGGTCACCACCGGCCCGATCCGCGGCAGCCGCAAGATCCATGTCGGCCCGCTCGGCGTGAAGATGCGGGAGATCGACCTCGAGCCCTCCTCCGGCGAGCCGCCGCTTCGGGTCTACGATTGCTCCGGCCCCTATACCGACCCCGATGCCCGCATCGACATCATGGCCGGCTTGGCCGAGCTGCGCCGCGACTGGATCCGCGGCCGCGGCGACGTCGAGGAGGTCGACGCGCGCGCGGTGCGGCCGGAGGATAACGGCCAGCTCGGCCCGGACCGTTCCGGCGGCGTCCAGGCCTTCCCCGGCACCCGCCGCCGCGTGCTTCGCGCCAAGGCCGGCGCCAACGTGTCGCAGATGCATTATGCCCGCCGAGGCATCGTCACGCCCGAGATGGAATATGTCGCGATCCGCGAGAATCTCGGCCGCGAGCAGATCCTCGGCCATGTCCGCGACGGCCAGGATTTCGGCGCCTCGATCCCCGATTACGTCACCCCCGAAT
>JAXDOV010000063.1:0-10057 GCA_034668705.1 Sphingomonadales bacterium | reverse complement strand
GCCCCTTGCCGGCCCCGGACACGCCCGAGGCGGCGTCGACGACAATGCTCTCCGGCTCGATCAGGTCCATCAGCGGCTTCAGCGCGAGGATCGCCGAAGTGGGGTAGCAGCCGGCCGCCGCCACCGCTTTGGATCCGGCGATCTCGGCGCGATGAAGCTCGGGAATGCCGTAGACGAAGCGGGAGAGCAGCTCCGGCGCCTGGTGCGGCTCGCCATACCAGCGGGCATAATCCTCCGCATTGTCGAGCCGGAAGTCGGCGCCGAGGTCGACGAAGGGGATGCCACGGTCGAGGATTCCGGGCGCGATCCTTTGGCTGTGCCCGTGCGGCAAGGCGGCGAAGACCAGCCCGACCCCGTCGAGCCGCTCCGGCGCATAAGGCTCGAGCACGGCGTCCGCATAAGCGGGCGCCAGATGGGGATGGACGGCGGCGAGCTTGCGGCCGGCCTGGCTGTCGGCGAAGAGCGGCCCGGCCTCCAGCCCAGGATGGCCGGCAAGGAGACGGAGCAGCTCCGCGCCGACGAAACCCGACGCCCCGAGGATGGCCACACGAATCATAGTCGGCGGCCTATGCAAGTTGATGCATAATTATGCAAGCACTCGCGCGGCGATATAATTTGCTATCGCGGCGGCATGACAGACTCGGTGAGACCATCATGGCGCTGAAAGTTGCCCTGATCGGCCGCGGCCTCGGCGGCTCGGTGTTCCACGCGCCCCTGATCCGGGCGGTGCCGGAGCTGGAGCTGGCCGTCATCGCGGGCGCGGCGGAGGCAGAGGCGGCGGCGATCGCGTCCGACATCGACCTGGTGGTCATCTCCACTCCGAACAGGACCCACTTTCCGCTGGCGGAGGCGGCGCTGCGGGCGGGCAAGCATGTCGTGATCGACAAGCCGTTCACCGTCTCGCTCGATGAAGCCGATACGCTGATCGCGCTGGCGCGGGAGCGGGGGCGGATGCTCACCGTGTTCCACAATCGGCGCTGGGACGGCGATTTCCTGACAGTGAGAAAGATCCTTCCGCGTCTCGGCGAGATGCGGCTGTTCGAAGCGCATTGGGACCGCTTCCGGCCCGAAATCAGGCCCGGCTGGAAGGATGCTGCCGACGGCGGTGCGGGGACGCTCAACGATCTCGGCCCGCATCTGATCGACCAGGCGCTGCAGCTCTTCGGCCTGCCCGACTCGCTGGCGGCGGATGTCCGGGCCCAGCGCGAGGGGGCGGCCGTGGACGATTATTTCTCGCTGACCCTCCATTACGGCGCGCTGCCGGTCGTGCTCGGCGCATCGACTTTGGTGATGGAGCCCCGGCCCCGCTTCGCCGTCCACGGCACCGGCGGCAGCTTTATGAAATTCGGGCTCGATCCGCAGGAGGCAGCCCTGAAGCAGGGGGCCGATCCGCGCCTCCCAGTCGAGGAGGCGCCGGAAAATTTCGGGACGCTCACCACCCCCGGGGGCACGGAGCGCGTGGCCACCGAGCCGGGCCGCTACCTCGCTTTCTACGAGGGCGTGGTCGCCGCGATAAGCGGGAATGCGCCGCCGCCGGTCGATCCCTTCGAAGCGCGCGAAGGTCTGCGGCTCCTCGCGCTCGCCCGGCGCGCGTCGGAAGAGGGGCGGCGCCTCCCTGTGTAGTGCACGGCCCTCTCGTTCCCCGGCGAAGGCCGGGGTCCAGCCCAGGTGGTTACTGGGCCCCCTGAGTTCACGCGACAAGTGCAACACCTGTAGGGTGTTGTTGCGATGGGAGAACATTACGGCCAGCTCAGCCTGGAGGAGCGGGTTGAGATTTACCGCCTGCATGCAGGCGGTAAATCTCTGCGATCAATCGGATCTGTGCTCGGCAGGGCGCCCTCGACGATCAAACGGGAGGTGGAGCGCAACGGCCGGCCGATCGGTGTCTGGCCGGGCGGTTACGATCCGGTTCGCGCCGACGACCTCGCACGCTGGCGACGACGACGCGACAAACGCCACAAGCTGGCGCGCCAGCCGGACCTGCGCGACCTGGTGAGAAACAGCCTTGCGATGGGAATGTCTCCCGAGCAGATCGCCGGCCGGCTGACGCGGGAAAAGGGTCACACCGTCATCAGCCACGAGTCAATCTACCGCTACGTTTATCACCGTTCCGCCGCCAAGGATTATTGGCACCGTCTCCTGCCCAAGCGAAAGTCGCGCCGGGGACGGCTCGGCGCCAGAGGCGGCAGCCCCGCCCAGCTCATGCAGCGCCGGCGGCCGATCGCGCAACGCCCCCGCGAAGCCGCCGATCGCCAAACCCCCGGCCACTGGGAAGCCGACTACATGCTCTTCTCGAAATCAGGCCAGTCGCTCCTCATCGTCCATGAGCGAAAGGCGCGCTACACCCTCATCGCCCGCCCCCCGGACCGAAAAGCCGCCGGCACCGCAGCCTGGCTCCTGAGGCTCCTTAAACCTATGCCCCGGGAGCTCAGGAAAAGCCTCACCATCGACAACGGCACCGAGTTCGCGCTCCATTACCGCCTCACCGATCAACTCGGCATCGATACCTTCTTTTGCGATACCCACTCGCCGTGGCAAAAAGGCGGCATCGAAAATGCCATTGGGCGCCTGCGAAGACGCCTCCCCCGCAAAACCGACCTCGCCACCCTCTCCAGCCGCGACATCGCCGACATCGTCAACGCCTATAACCATACCCCACGAAAATGCCTCGACTTCCAAACCCCCGCCGAGGCATTCTCCAAAATCCAGTCAACCGTTGCACTTCAAACGTGAATCCACACCCCGGCCTTCGCCGGGGAGCAGGATGCGACGACGCCCCGCTTTCCCTACGGATGCATCCTTATGGCCGACCTCGACGCACCCTATCATGCCCATATCTATTATGCGCCGGAGCAACGCCCCGCCGCCGAGGCGCTTCGCGACACGTTCGTCAGCCTGACACAAGCCGGGGACGCGCCGCCTGTCCTCTTCGTCGGCCAGATGACCGACGGGGAGGCGGGGCCGCACCCGATCCCGCAATATGAGATCCATTTCCCGGAGCGGTCGCTCGCCGCGATCGTCTCGGCGATCCGCGCTTCGGGACTGCGCGCGCTGGTCCATCCGCTCACCGCCGACGACACGGCCGACCATACCAGCCTGGCGCGCTGGATCGGCGAGCCGGTGCGCCTCGATTTGACCGTCCTCGATCCTCCGGGCAGCAACCAGGGCATCGCCCGGTTCGGCAAGGCCGATTTCTAGGCGGTCAGTGCATTCGCTGTTATCCTCGAAATCCGAATGAGCACTGATGCCAATCGTCTCTTTGTCGCCGCTTTCCCGTTCGCCTTCGCGGCGCTGTGGCTGGCGAGCACGACGCTGCTGGGTGCTTTCTCAGGCTGGTTTACGCTGCAGCAAAGATATGACCGGGGAGACGAGCCGCCGCTGCTCAAGCTCCGCTGGCGCTCCGGGACAATGGGCTTCGGGGTGCACATGAACAACATCCTGACCCTGAGCGCCTGCCCCTCCGGCCTGCGTGTCGGCGTGTCGCGCCTGTTCGGCCCCTTTCAAAGACCCTTCCTCGTGCCGTGGAGCGAGATCGGCGTGGAGCCCGTCAAAAGCTTCTTCGCGCTCAGAGCGAGGCTGCATTTCGGATGCCCCAAAATCGGCTCGCTCAAGATCGATGCGCGGACGTGGCAGCGTCTCGCCGCCGCCTCGCCGAGCGCCCCCTCGGGTGACGCGGTCCCGGTTTCACGGATGTCCGGGGCGCGCGCCCTCGCGCTCCAATGGGCAGCGGCGTCGGCGCTTGCCGGGTCCTTCTTCTATTTCGCCTCGCGCCAGCACGCGGATCAGCCGGCCATTCCGGCCGTGATCTGCTTCGCCTTCCCTGCGGCGGCGTTCGGCGTCGCGCAGATGATCCGCTTCGTCCGAAACGAAATGTAGGTAGGGTCTGAACGGAACGATTCCGGCAATTCCAGCGACTCCCCGAATGTTCGCCTTCCACACGTAGGGCCTTAGGTGGCGGAAAGGGAGGGAGCCTTAGCCCCTCAGGAAAAGGCGGATTTCGGAACGCAATCGAGGCTTAAGACGATTCGAGCCCGTCCTTGATAGGTTGAGTGGCTGCTTTCGACCCAAAGCGAACATAAGCGGGATGACGATTGCGCCATGCATCCGTCACCAGATTCGACGCGCCACTCGGGAGAGTCGAGCCGCAATCATCTCCACCCAAATCGAAGGCGACAATGGGTTGCCAAGGGCGTAACGACTCGCTGTCTTCGCGACCGAGTCGAAGTCTTTCGACGGACCGAGTACAGCCCGCCTTTCGGCCCTCTTACGATGCACCAGCGCCGCCCCTGACGGTCGGCATCTTGCCGTCTGCAGGCAGGACGCCTTGCGCCCCACCTCGGACCGAGGAGGAGGACTATGACGCAATCGGGAACCACTGCACCGCCGCTGGCCGCGACCCCCTCGGCTACGCCTGGCCCAGCCGTGACGACGCCTACCGACAACGTGGGCCTGACCGAAACGCTCATCGTGACGCTCACCGGGGACGCTTCCGTCCGGCCGTTCGAATTTCATGCGTCGGACGAGGAGCTTGCCGACCTCAAGCGGCGCATCAACGCCACCAGGTGGCCCGAACGCGAGACGGTCGACGATCGGACGCAGGGCGTCCAGCTTGCGACCAGTCAGGCGCTCGCGCGATATTGGGGGAGCGATTACGACTGGCGCCGCTGCGAAGCCAATCTGAACGCGCTGCCCAATTTCATCACCGAGATCGACGGGCTCGACATCCATTTCATCCATGTGCGCTCGAAGCATGACAACGCGCTGCCGGTCATCGTCACCCACGGCTGGCCGGGCTCCGTGGTCGAGCAGCTCAAGATCGTCGGCCCGCTCACCGATCCGACAGCATATGGCGGCACCGCCGATGACGCCTTCGACGTAGTGATCCCCTCGATCCCGGGCTACGGCTTCTCCGGCAGGCCGGCCCTGACCGGCTGGGACCCGCCGCATATCGCCCGCGCCTGGACCGAGTTGATGAAGCGCCTCGGCTATACGAAATTCGTGGCGCAGGGCGGCGATTGGGGGGCAGTCGTCACCGACATGATGGGCGTGCAGGCGCCGCCGGAATTGCTCGGCATCCACGTCAATATGGCGGGCGTCATTCCGCGCGACATCGATGCGGCGCTCTTCAGCGGCGGTCCGTTGCCGTCGGATCTGTCGGAAGAGGAAAAGCGCACCTGCGAGCAACTGTCATTCGTCTACAAGAAGGGGATCGGCTACGGATTCCAGCTAGGCCTGCGCCCACAGTCGATGGGGGCCCTGGCGGATTCGCCGGTCGGCCTGGCAACCTATTTGCTCGACCACGACGCGGCCAGCCTGACGCATATTTCGGCACTGTTCGTCGACGGCACCCCGTTCGGCGCCATCACGCGGGACGACATCCTGGATAACCTCACGCTCACCTGGCTGACCAACACCGGGGTTTCCTCGGGCCGTCTCTACTGGGAGAACAAGGATTCCTTCTTCGCGGTCAAGGGCGTCACCGTTCCAGCCGCGGTGAGCGTCTTCCCGGAGGAACTCTACGAAGCGCCGCGGAGCTGGGCGGAGCGGGCCTATCCGAAGCTGATCCACTACAACCGCCTCCCGGAAGGCGGCCATTTCGCCGCGTGGGAACAGCCCGAATTTCTCACCCGCGAGATGCGGGCGGGACTCCGGTCGCTGCGCTAGTCATCGAGCGAGCAGGGCGGCACTCTTGGAGTGCCGTCCGGCTCCTGACGGGGGTAGAAATGACCGGGGAGAATGACAAGCGTGCGTCCAATCGGCTGGCTGCGGAAACGTTCATGCCGATGATGGTGGAGGCTTTCCATGACGGTTTACGCGAGGTCGGAAGCCTGTCCCGATGGCTTCTAGCGACGCTTGTGGTGATCAATGGTGCCGCCGCAATAGCCTTGCTTCCTCTAAAAATGGCCCGCGGAGCGAAGCTGGGTGGAGCTGGAGCCTTCCTTTTTGGAATCCTGGCCGCATTGGGGGCGGGGCTATGGTCGCTATACGCGTTCAAGCGCGTGAGCATCGCGGCGGGGACGATGCTGGGGTATTGGCTGTCCGTCGCCGATGACGGCCCTCGCCTCGAGGTTCTAGAGGCAACGATGAAAAGACACATGGACCAAGCGGTCGGCTCCCGTGCGACCCACTTCCTGGTATTCGCAAGCGTGGCGGCGTTTCTCATAGGCTGCGCTCTGGCGGGCTTGGGGATGCTATCGCAGGGAGAACTGTAATGAACGCTGTCACGGCTGTGCACTTCGACCTCGCGTCGCCTACCCATGACCAATTCAAAATATTGATTTCCGGCCTAAGCGAGGAGGAGCGCCATCTGCTGCTCGATCACGGAGAGGAAACGCCGTTCTGCGGGATTTTCCTGACCGAAAAACGAGATGGCGTGTATGCCTGTCGGTTGTGCGGATTGCCGCTGTTCAAAGGCGGCACGAAGTTTGAAAGCGGAACTGGCTGCCGAGTTTTACCGGGCCTTTTGCCGAAGGCCACCTGCGTGAAATCCGCGACTCACGCTACGGCATGATCCGTACTGAGATTGTCTGCGCTCGATGCGGCGCTCACCAAGGCCATGTCTTCCCTGACGGCCCGCCGCCGACCGGCCGACGATATTGCATCAACTCCGGCTCGCTCGAGTTTACCCCGAAAGGGGATCTGCTCCCCGACAAGCTCGAGCGAGGCGCGCCCGAAGGCGAGGCGTTTGGCGCCACCTACCCAGCCATCAAACGGTAGCCCACGCCCGGCTCGTTCCTGATCAGCATCGGCGCCGACGGGTCCGCTTCCAGCTTCCGGCGCACAGCCCGCGCGGCGACGCGGAGATATTCGACGTCGCCTTCATGGCCGAGGCCCCAGACCGCGCGCAGCAGATTGGCGTGGGTCAGCACCCGGCCGGGATGCTTGGCGAGCTCGGCGACGAAGGCATATTCACGCGGTGTCAGATGCACCTCCTCGCCGGCGCGGCGGACCTGGCGAAGGCCGAGGTCGATCGTCACCTCGCCGAACTCGACCACCGGCGACGGCGTCTCCTCGGCCAGCCGGCGCCGCAAAGCGGCCCGGATCCGGGCCAGCATCTCCTCGGTGTCGAAGGGCTTGGTGACGTAATCGTCGGCGCCGAGATCGAGGGCGGCGACCTTGGGCGCGGTGGCTTCGCGCGCCGAGACGATAATGACGGCGGCACCGGCCTTCTTCAGCTGCGGGATGATCTCCAGCCCGTCGCGGTCGGGCAGGCCGAGGTCGAGCAGCACCAGATCCGGCCGGTCGATGCCGATGGCGTTGAGCGCCTCCTGCGCGGTCGCCGCCTCGACGACGCGATAGCCGCCCCGCTCCAGCGCCGTCCGGATCAGCCGGCGGATCGGCGCTTCGTCGTCGACGACGAGCAATTTGGGCGCGAGCGGGTTCATGCCGCCGTGCTGCCGCGGACGAGCAGCCGCTCGGGGAAGAGGAGCGAGAAGCAGGCGCCCCGCGGCTCCGACCGGTTCGAGGCGGAGACGGCCAGACCCATCGCCTCGGCAAAGCCCTTGACGATGGCGAGGCCGAGCCCGGTCCCGCCCTTGCGGTCGGAGCCTTCGAGCCGGGTGAAGGTCTCGAACACGTTGATCTCACGGCCCGGCGGCAGGCCCGGCCCCTCGTCCAGCACCGATAGAGTGAGGCCGTCGGGCCGGCGCCGCGCGGCGACCGTGATCGGGCTGCCGGGCTCGGCATATTTGCCGGCATTGTCGAGCAGGTTGATCAGGCAGTGGTGGAAGAGCTGCGGATCGACCCTGACCAGAGGCAGCTCGGGCGAGACGTCGAGGCGGATGGGATGGCCGGCGAGCGCCTGCTTCAGATCGTGGACGGCGGTGGTGACCGCATCGGTGAGGTCGACCGGCTCCAGCGCCAGCTTCAGCGCCCCCGCCTCCACCCGCGCCATGTCGAGCAAATTGGCGACGAAGCGGTTGAGCCTTTGCGCCTCGGTCTCGATCGAGGCGACCAGAGCCTTGTCCGCTCCGGCCGAGCGGCGCAATTCCGCCACCGAGCCGAGGATCGTCGTCAGCGGCGTCCGCAAATCGTGGCTGACCGAGGACAGCAGCGCGGCGCGCAGCCGGTCGCGTTCCTTGAGTTGCGACACCTTGGCCATCTCCGCCTCGAGCGAAATCCGCTCGAGCGCCAGCGCCGCCTGGTCGAGCAGGCTCAGCAGCAAAGGCAATTGGTCCGAGCGGATCGGATCGTCGAGCTCGCGGGCGATGCCGAAGATAGCGAGGGCCCTTTTGCCGACCATCAGCGGCTGGAACAGCCAGTCCGAGGCGGTCAGGGTCTCCGAGCCCCGCCCCGCCGGCTGGCCATGGTCGAAGGCCCAGCCGGCCGCGGCCATGTCGATCGAATCGAGCCGGTTCTCCGGCGGCACGGCGGCGGCGAGCGCCAGCCCCTGCTCGCCGGGAAGCAGGAAGACGGCCTGGACGCCGAGCAGGCGCCCGGCCTCGCCGCACAGGGTTCGGCCGAGCTCCTCGGCGTCGATCAGCCCGGTGAGCTGGCGGGCGAAGCCGGCGAGCGCCGCATTCTGGCCGGCGCTGCGCTGGGCGAGATCGGCCTGGAGGCGGACGCGAGCGGCGAGCTGGCTGGTCACCGCCGCCACCGCGAGCAGCATCAAGGCGGTGACGATGTTGGAAGGATCGCTGATCGTGAAGGTGTGGAGCGGCGGCAGGAAGAAGAAATTATAGGCAAGCGCGGAGAGCAGGCCGGCGGCGATGCCGGTGCGCAGGCCATAGAGCGTCGCCGCCGCCATCACCGGGATCAGATAGAGCAAAGCGAGGTTGGTGAGATTCCCGAGCGCGTAGATGCTGACGCCGAGACCGGTCACGCCCGCCACCATCAGGACCGAGACGAGATAGCCGAGCGGCCTGCCCCAGGCGCCGGCGCCTGCCGCGGCGCCGGCCTTCAACCGCGGCGCCTCCGGCCGTTCGTCCATCGGCAGGACGTGGACCGCCATGCCCGGCGTCTCGCGCACCAGCCGGTCGACGACCGAGCCGTGGCGGAGCTCGAACCAGCGCGAGCGGGCCGATTTGCCGACCACCAGCTGCGTCGCGCGCGCCTCGATCGCGTAATTCTTGAGACCCTCGATCACGTTCACCGCCGGGATGGAGGCGACATTCGCGCCGAGCTGGGCGGCGAGCTGCAACACCGCGGCGACCTGCTGCCGCTGCGCCTCGCCGAACTGCGCCGCCCGCGGCGTCTCGACGAAGATGGCGGTCCAGGGCGCCCGCAGGGCGTCGGCCAGCCTTTTCGCCGCCCGCACCAGCCCTTGCGATCCGGGCAGCTCGCTCACCGCCACCAGGATCCGCTCGCCACCGGCCCAGGTGCCGGCGAGGGCATGGGCGCGCAGATGCTCGAGCATCTGCGCGTCGACCGCCTGCGCCGCCCGCCGCAGCGCCAGTTCCCGCAGCGCCGACAGGTTCGACTTGGAGAAGAAGTGGCTGAGCGCCCGCGTCGCCTCGTGCGGGACGTAGACCTTGCCTTCCTTCAGCCGCTCGATCAGCTCGTCGGGCGGGATGTCGACCACCTCGATCTCGGCATTTTCGAGCACCTTGTCGGGCACCGTCTCGCGGACCCGCACCTTGGTGAAGGAGGCGACGACGTCGTTGAGGCTTTCGAGATGCTGGATGTTGACCGTCGAATAGACGTCGATCCCCGCCGCCAGCAGCTCCTCGACGTCCTGATAGCGTTTCGGGTGGCGGCTCCCCGGCGCATTGGAATGGGCGAGCTCGTCGACCAGGGCGAGCGCGGGCCGCCGGGCGAGGATCGCATCGATGTCCATCTCCGGAAGCCTGCGCCCCTGATGCTCGATCTCCCGGCGCGGGACAATCTCGTAGCCGTCGACCAGCGCCTCGGTCTCGGCCCGGCCATGGGTCTCGACGACGCCGATGACGACGTCGATCCCGGCCTTGCGCCGGGCAAGGCCGTCGCCGAGCATCTCATAGGTCTTGCCGACGCCCGGCGCGGCGCCGAGGAAGACCTTGAGGCGGCCGCGCCCTTCCCGCGCGGCTTCGCGCAGGAGGGCGTCCGGGGAAGGCCTTTGGGCTTCTCGCGTCGAGCTCAC
>JAXDOV010000062.1:0-3491 GCA_034668705.1 Sphingomonadales bacterium | reverse complement strand
GAGGCCGATCACGACCGGCAGCCGAGCATCGCCTATGGCATCGCCGCGAAGCTCGACGACGCCTATCCGGCCGGCACCGACGTCAGCGACCGGCCCTATGGCGAGCGCGACGCCTATACGAGCCTGGCCTGGATCGGCGGCGCGGCCGCGCTGAAGCTCGGCCGTCCGGCCGACGCGATGCGCATGTTCGACCTCTACGCCCATGCCGCCCGCTCGCCGCAGACCCGCTCCAAGGGCTTCTACTGGGCGGCGCGCGCGGCCCAGGCCGCCGGCCAGGCGGTCCAGAGCCAGACCTATCTCGAACAGGCGGCGGCGGCGCCCGACCAGTTTTACGGCCAGCTCGCGACCGAGAAGCTCGGCCGGCACATCCCCCCTCCCCCGTCGCTGCCGGCCGCGCCGACCGAGGCCGACCGGACCGCCTTCGCCGGCCGCAGCCTGGTCCAGGCGGCGCGGTCGCTGGGGCTGATGGGCCGATGGGCCGACCAGAGCCTGTTCGTCCGCGCCATCGCCCAGCAGGCCCAGAACGACGTCGAGCGGCAGCTCGCCGCCGATTTCGGCCGCCAGATCGGCCGCCCCGACCTCGGCGTCTGGGCGGCGCGGGAGGCGCGCAACAGAGGCGAGAGCTTCTACGCCCGGGGCAGCTTCCCCGACGCGCCGATCGCGCCCGGCTTCGCCCGCTATTGGGCGCTGGCGCAGGGGATCACCCGCCAGGAAAGCTCGTTCGACCGGATGGCGGTCAGCAATGCCGGCGCGCGCGGCATGATGCAGCTGATGCCGGGGACGGCGCGCCAGGTCGCCGGCCAGCTCAGCCTGCCCTACGATTTCGGCCGCCTCACCTCGGATCCGTCCTACAACATGATGCTG
Source organism: Sphingomonadales bacterium (assembly GCA_034668705.1). Lineage (GTDB taxonomy): Bacteria > Pseudomonadota > Alphaproteobacteria > Sphingomonadales > Sphingomonadaceae > Allosphingosinicella. Next base: position 2,627 of record JAXDOV010000062.1, on the reverse strand, counting down.
GGGACGAGCTATTTCTCGACCCTGCTCGACCAATGGGGCGGCAATGCCGTGCTCGCGGTGGCGAGCTACAATGCGGGGACCGGCAACGTCCGGCGCTGGATCGCCGACAATGGCGACCCCCGCCTGCCCGGCGCCGACATGGTCCGCTGGATCGAGGACATCCCCTTCTCGGAAACCCGGAATTACGTGCAGCGGGTGCTCGAAAATGCGGTCGTCTACGACACGCTGGCGCCCGGCGGCGGGCAGCAGTCGAACCGGCTGTCCTTCTATCTCGGCAAGCCGACGGCCGGGTAGAAACGCGTCGAAGGCGCCGGCGCGAGCGGCTAGAAGACCGTCATGAGCGATCGGCCCAATTACATCACGCCCGAAGGCTATCGCCGCCTGCGCGAGGAATATGAGGCCCTGTTCGGAGTCGAGCGGCCGAAGCTGGTCGAGACCATCTCATGGGCGGCGGCGAATGGCGACCGCTCCGAGAATGGCGACTATATTTACGGGCGCAAGAAGCTTCGCGAGATCGACCGCCGCCTCGGCTGGCTGTCGCGGCGGATGAAGGACGCGAGGGTGGTGGACCCCGCCGCCCAGCCCGACCGTGCCAAAATCTGGTTCGGCGCGACCGTGACTCTCGTCGACGAGGACAAGGAGCGGGTCGTGACATTGGTCGGCGAGGACGAGACCGACGCCGCGGCCGGGCGGATCGCCTGGAGCTCGCCGATCGGCCGCGCGATCCGCGGCGCCGCCATCGGCGACGTGCGGCGCGTCTCGCTCCCCTCCGGCGAGCGGGAGCTGGAGATCGTCTCGATCGGCTACCCGTCCTGAAGGCTCAGCCGCGAGCGCCCATCCGTCTTTGCCAGCGCACCGCATTGACCAGGGCCGTCCTGATCTCCGGATCGGTCAGGCAGAGGTCGCGATTCGTGTCCGCATGCTTGCGGAACCAGATGTTGAGCTGGTCGGCCATGGCCGGGTTCAGGCGCTCGCTCTCCTGGCCGTAGCGGTAGCGGACCAGGTCCTGACCTTCGCGCGTGCAGGCCAGCCACGGGTCGAGCATTCGCCCGCCGGCACCGCCAAAGGCCGGGCAGTCGTTGCCGAGCCGCTGATAATTCTCGCCGGTATAACGATAGTCGCCACGGGCCTGGCCTGGTCCCGCCTCCCGGTCCACCGTCGCGCAACCGGTCACTCCAAGAGCCGCCACCAGCAACGCGGCCGTCATCGCTCTCCGCATCGTCCGTCTCCCGCTTATGGTAAGCGAAAGGTTAACAGCGTTGGGGCCGAATGGTTGCTCGTTTCGGAGCGTTAACCATCTTTCCCGAACGCCTGTCGCGCCAGCGCCTCGATCTCCGAATCGGCGGGCGGCGGATCCGCCGGCACCGCCGCCGCGAGCGCATCGGCGACGGCGGTCAGCGCGGCGATGCGCGCGGCCTTCTTGTCGCCGCCGTCGATGACGGTCCAGGGCGCCCAGCGCGTGTCGGTGCGGGCGAGCATCTCTTCCGTTGCGGCGACGTAATCGGCGCGGCGGGCGCGGTTGCGGAAATCCTCGGCGGTCACCTTCCAGCGCTTCCAGGGATGGGCGAGCCGCGCCTTCAGCCGCTCGTCCTGGACCTCCTGGGTGACGTGGAAGAAGAGCTTCACGACCAAAGTGCCGTCGAAGCATTGCTGCGCTTCGAACTCGTTGATCTCGTCATAGGCGCGGCGCCATTCGGCCTCGCTCGCAAAGCCTTCCACCCGTTCGACGAGGACGCGGCCGTACCAGCTGCGGTCGAAGATCGCGATCTCGCCGGCGGCGGGCAGCTTCGCCCAGAAGCGCCAGAGGAAATGACGCGCCTTCTCCTCCGCCGTCGGCGCCTTGATCGGCCAGACCTCGAAGGCGCGCGGGTCCCAGCCGGCGGTCAGGCGCTGGGTCGCCCCGCCCTTCCCCGACGCATCCCACCCTTCGGCGACGATCATCGCCCGCTTGCCGTGGACGATGGTGGCGACGAGACTGCGGTCGAGCCGCTTCTGCAGGACCTCGAGATCGGCATCATAGTCGCCCGCATAAGGGGCGCCGGTTTCATAGTCGGAGAGCTTGATGGGCATGGCGGCTCCTCAGGTCCTCCCCTGCTGTTGCAGGGGAGGGGGACCATGCGAAGCATGGTGGAGGGGGATCCCGCGCCGAGCAAGCCCCTCCACCGTACTTCGTACGGTCCCCCTCCCCCGAAAATTCGGGGGAGGATTTGCTATTCCGGCGCCACGGCCTCGCTCAGGTCCTTCTTCGCCGCGCCCACCGGCGGCACCACGCGGATGTGGAGCTCGCGCAGCTGCTTCGCCGAGACTTCCGACGGCGCGCCCATCATCAGATCCTCGGCCTTCTGGTTCATCGGGAACAGCACGACCTCGCGGATATTGGGCTCGCCGGCGAGCAGCATGACGATGCGGTCGATCCCCGGCGCCGAGCCGCCATGGGGCGGGGCGCCGTATTTGAAGGCGTTGATCATGCCCGAGAAATTGCTGTCGACGTCCTCGCGGCTATAGCCGGCGATCTCGAACGCCTTGTACATGATGTCGGGCCGGTGGTTGCGGATCGCGCCGGAGGACAGCTCCACGCCGTTGCAGACGATGTCGTATTGATAAGCGAGGATGTCGAGCGGGTCCTT